>JASGDB010000058.1:0-15798 GCA_049841315.1 Bergeyella sp.
GTTTATGTTCAGCGAAGGTTGACTGTTTTTTTTGCTGAGTGAAACGCCTTTGCGAACCTTATCACAGTTTGTCTGTTTATAAATTCTTTGCGAACTTTGCGTTTGGAATTTTAATGCGTTTAGCCTAAACTTTTTCTTAAACTTCTTAATATTTGTTAATTTATGAGTACATTTGTGTCCATTTTTTACATTTTAAAAATTATAAAAGAGAAAAAATAATTACGTATGACTAAAAAACTGTTATTATTCTCATTTTTTACGATGTTTTCTTCGTTTCTGATTGCCCAGACTACGGTTTTCGGGTACATTAAGGATGCCAGAGGAAATATTATAGAAAATGCAGATGTTGATTTAGGAGGCACAGACCTCAGGGCTGTCAGCGACAAAATTGGTTATTTCCAGTTTGTAGACGTTCAGCCGGGAACCTATCAGGTAATTGTTTCTAAAATTAATTTTGAAACAAAAATCGTTCAGGTAGAAGTAGGCAACGAAAAAAGAAAAGATGCCGGAGTAATTCAGCTCAGTGCGGGAGCTGCTGCTACGGACGGAGGCGTAACAATCCTGGATGACACAAGTGCAGACGATGATGAAAGCTCCATGCAGCCTACAATCGGTCTTTTGAACTCCGGAAGAGATGCTTTTGCCAGAACCGCAGCATTTGAACTTGGAGCTTACTGGTTCCGCCCGAGAGGTGTGGACAACCGCTACAATGATATTTTGTTTAACGGTATTCCGATGTCTAAAAACGATGACGGACGCGTGGATTTCTCCAACTGGGGAGGCTTGAATGATGTTACAAGGTATCCTTATGAATTTGCTGAAAATATTACTCCTTCGGATTATACTTTTGGAAATCTGGGAGGTGTAGTGTATTACAACACGAGAGCTTCGTCTTTCAGAAAGCAGACCTCACTGTCGTATTCCTTTACGAACAGAAGCTATGACCACAGAGTAATGGCAACGTATTCTTCAGGGCTTTCCAAAAAAGGATGGGCGTTTACCTTCTCCGGAAGCAGAAGATGGGCAGAAGAAGGGGTGATTGAAGGAACCTATCAGGATTCTTACGCTTACTTTGCCGCTATTGAAAAACAATTCGGAGACAAACACTCCATCAACCTTACCGCTTTCGGAGCTCCGACTTACAGAGCATCCAACAGCCCGAATACTCAGGAAATATATGACCTGATGGGGAAAGACTACAACTCCTACTGGGGATGGCAGGATGGCGAAAAAAGAAATGAAAGGATAAGAAAAACTTTTGAACCGATTTTCCAGCTTTCTCATTACTGGAAAATGGGCAAAAACTCCAAACTGAATACTACTGCATCCTACCAGCAGGGAAGCGACAAAAGAGGAAGGCTGGACTGGTATAACGCATCAAGCCCCTCTCCTGTTTATTACAGAAGACTGCCGAGCTTTGTTTATTATAATGCAAACAGATACGATTCACCGTTCTTCACAGAAGAGCAGCTCAAAGTTTTAGGTGAACAATACAATGCAGAAGTAGAAAAGTGGAAAAACGGTACTATAAACCCTCAGATAGACTGGAACAACCTTTATCAGCAGAATTATAACATGAATGATATGGGGAAAAGTGCAAGATACTACACCGTTCAGGATGTGAATGACGATAAAACAATCAACCTGAGCTCTCACTTCGATACCCAATTAGCTTCCAACTGGAAACTGAACGCCAACTTCAATTACCAGAAACTAGAATCCGATAATTACAGAAGACTGGACGACTTGTTAGGCGGTAATTATGCTGAAAATCTTGATGATTATAATTTTACAGGTTCAGGAATAGGGAAATACAATGTGGATGATGATAACATCAAAGTATACGAAGGAGACAGAATGGAATACAACTATATGCTGTACAGAGATTCCTATACGGGAAACATTTCCACAAATGTAACCGTAAACAGATGGAATGTTACCGGTTCAGCCTATTTATCTTATTCAGAATCTCAGAGAGACGGAAAATACAGACATTATTTATATCTGAATAATTCCAAAGGGAAAAGTGATTTGTACAATTCCTGGGATTTCGGGTTAAAAGGAAGAGTGGAATACAGAATTGACGGGAAAAACTTCATCGTGTATGACGGAGCATTGTTCAGCATCGCACCGACTTTAAATGAAATATTCATCAATCCTCGACTTTCCAACGAACTTACTCCGGAATTAAAAAGCCAGATTATCAATTCAAATGATTTGAGCTTCCTGCACAGAGGGCAGATCCTGAAATTAAGACTTTCAGGATATTACACCACAGTAAGCAATGCCTCCGAAATTTCAAGATATTACGCAGAAGGTCTTGCTACCAATACCGGCGAGGAAACCATATCAAGCGACGTATTCATAGCAGAAGTTCTTTCCAACGTAGACAAAGAATATCTGGGAGGAGAATTAGGAGCGGAAATTAAAGTTACTCCAACTCTTTCCGTGAATGCAGTGGCAAGTATCGGGCAGTACGTATACACCAACAACCCAAATGTGTATTATACATCCGATAAAACCAACGCAAGCGGAATACAGGATTTAGGACCAGCCTATATCAAAAATTATAAAGTTGCCGGAACACCGCAGCAAGGTTACTCTTTCGGAATCCGTTACAACTCTCCGAAATACTGGTGGTTGGGCGTAACAGGAAACTATCTGGCAGGAAACTATCTGGATTTCTCCGCAATGCCGAGAACCAGCAACTTCGTTCATTATCCGGGAAGCGAAATTCTGTATGATTATGCTACCGAAGAAAATGTAAGAGCCTTGCTGAAACAGCAGAAATTCGACGACCAGTTTATGCTTAACGCCAATGCCGGAAAATCTTTCCTAATCGGAAAATACAGAATGGGAATCAGCGTAACCGTTAATAACATCCTGAACAACAGAAATTATGTAACCGGCGGATTCGAGCAGGGAAGAAATGCCAACTTCGATGATGCTTTCAGAGATGCGCAGAGACCCGTCAGAACATTCACCCCAAAATTGTGGTATGACAGAGGACTATCCTATTTTACCAATGTATATTTAAGATTCTAAATTGTAAAAAATAACAAAATATATGAAAACAGTTAAATTTTTAAAAACAATCGTATTTGCCATTGCTCTTTTGGCAGTTAATACAGCGTGCGTTCACGACGACGATTACAGCAATCCGCCGGTAGAATGCAACGATTTTCAGAACACGGTAACGATTGCCGACATCAAAGCGCTTTATTCAGGAAGCACCGTGCAAATTACAGAAGATTTGGTTTTGGAAGGATATGTAGTTTCCTCCGACGAAACAGGAAATATCTACAAAACCATCTATATTCAGGACGCTCCGGAAAACCCCACGCAAGGTCTTACCGTAAGTGTTGATGCTACCGACACTTATACAAAATTTCCTGTCGGGTCAAAGATTTTCATTAAAGTAAAAAATCTATATCTGGGAAGCTATGGAGGTGTTATTCAGTTAGGAGACGTATCTAAAGATGAAAACGGAGCAGAAACATTCGGCAGAATTGCTGAAGCAAAATACAATCAAATTTTCTTCAAAGGATGCGGATCTCCGTCAGAAATTACACCTAAAGTAGTAACGATTACCGAGCTGAGCAGTCTGGATGACTTGGTTGGTGCATTAATTCAGATTGACGGAGTAGAATTTGTAGACGGAGTACTGGGAACCACCTATGCAACATCCGGCTCAACAGTAAACAAAAATCTGGAAGACTGCAGCGGAAACACCATCTTGCTGAGAAACAGTGGATACTCTACGTTCTTCAACGAACTGCTTCCTGAAGGAAAAGGGCCTATTGTTGCTATTTACAGCAAATATAGCTCCGACAAGCAGCTTTACATCAGAGATACCAACGATACCGCCGGAATGACAGGAAAAAGATGTTTCGTTTTCAACGATTCTTTCGCAAATCTTTCAAAATGGACTGCCGTAAACGTAGCAGGAGCACAGGTATGGGGAGTTTCCAACGCGGGAGGAACCAACTACTACGCTGTAATGAACGGATATGCAAACAGCACCAATAATGCCAATGAAGACTGGCTCGTTTCCAACGAAATGGATTTATCAGGATATACATCCGTTACCCTTACATTCAAATCCGATGTAAGATACAGCGGAACCGCTTTGAAGTTATACATTACCGATAATTATACCGGCGATCCGAACACAACAACCTGGACGGATCTTACATCAGCAGCAACCTGGGATACCAACAGCAGCGCTTGGGGATTAGCAAGCTCCGGGGACGTAAGTCTTAATGCGTTTGTTGGTAAAAAAATCAAACTGGCATTCAAATACGTTTCCACAACTTCCGCATCCAACACTTGGGAAGTGGATGATGTGATTGTAAAAGGAAGCTAACTAAAATTTTTTCTACATAAAAAAAGCAGTTTCACATTTGAAACTGCTTTTTTATTGAGAATAATCATCAGAAATTAAACCGGATTCCCGCATTGATATTCAGCAGAGCTGCGCGGTATAGTCAACAGATTCCGCTTGTTCGCAGCCGTTAGAATACAGCAGAAGACTAAGTCCGATTGTATTGATGATGTATAAAATTTTCATAGCACATTTTTTTCAAAATTAACCAAAAATAATCGCAAAGCAAATGATGACTATCTATTTTACTAAAAATTTCTTCTTTGAAATTTCGTACTTTTGCACCAGAAACGATTCCGAAAAATTTCTCGGAATCGCTTTTTTCGTTTTATAAAATTTGAAGCGAATAAACAATTTTGAACTTTACGATTTTACAATGCTAAAAAACATCAGCGAAACGCTGCTTCTTCAACTTCTGAAAAACGAATTCGGAAAGGAAATTTTTGAGAAATTACATCTTCACCGAAAAATTTCGGTGAAAGGTTTTGCTGGTTCTTCGCCGTCCATTTTTGCGGCGGAACTTTTTCTGATTCAGAAAAAAACAACACTCTATTTGCTTGATGATAAAGAAGATGCACTTTACGCAAACGCCGAAATGGAAGAGTTGGCAGGGAAAGAAAACGTGCTGTATTTTCCCGCAACACATCTCGAACCTTACCAAATAGAGAAAACGCAAAATGCCAATTTGGTTTTGAGAACCGAAGTTTTGAATAAATTAAATTCCCAAAAATCCCCGAAAATTATCGTGGCTTACGCCGGTGCTTTGAGCGAAAAAGTTTTGAAAAAAGAAGATTTCAAGGCGATTTCTCATCACATCAAAGTCGGCGATTCTTTGGATTTTGATTTTACCGAAGAATTGCTGAATCACTATCATTTTCATCAGACGGATTTCGTTTCCGAGCCGGGCGAATTTTCCGTAAGAGGTGGCATTGTGGACGTTTTTTCGTTCTCGAATGAGAAACCGTATCGCATCACTTTTTTCGGAAACGAGGTAGAAAGCATCAAAACGTTTGACATAGAAACGCAACTTTCCGAGGAAAAAATCGCTGAATTTCAGTTGGTTTCCAATATGAATTTTTCGGTTTCGGGGAATAAAGTTTCTTTGCTGGAATTGTTGCCAAAAGACAGTTTTATTATTTCAAAAAATTTAGATTTAGGAATTAAAAAAATCGAAAATTTCTACGAAAAAGCATTGGAAAAACACGCTCAATTTTCCGGAAATATTGCCCATCAAAAACCGCAGGAATTATTTGTTTCTAAAGATGAATTTTTAAATGAAATTAAAAATTTTAAGATTTTAGATTTCACTTCTGTCATTCTGAATGAAGCGAAGCGGAATGAAGAATCTCATAGTAATAGAGATTCCTCGTTCCTCGGAATGACAACCGTGAAATTAAACCAACTTCCGCAACCGAGTTTTCACAAAAATTTTGAACTTCTTGCCGAAGATTTAAAAGAAAAAAAAGAACAGGGATTTAAAGTTTACTTTTCATATTCGTCTGAAAAACAAAAGGAAAGACTTGAGTCTATTTTAGACGAAATCTGCTCCCTCTCCTTTGGAGAGGGCTGGGGAGAGGCTTTCAAATCCGAATTACATTCCGGTTTCATCGATTCCGAGCATAAAATTCTGGTTTACACCGACCACCAGATTTTTGACCGCTATCAAAAATATCAAGCCAAAAATGCATTTGCAAAATCCGAGCAACTCACGCTGAAAGATTTGATGTCGCTGAAAATCGGCGATTATATTGCCCACATCGACCACGGAATCGGGAAATTTATGGGTTTGGTAAAGGTTAATAATGACGGAAAAGTGCAGGAATGTTTCAAATTGGTGTATAAAAACGGCGATTTGCTCTACGTTTCCATTCATTCGCTTCACAAAATTTCAAAATACAACGGCCCGGACGGAAAGGAAATCGTCCTTTCAAAACTCGGCTCTCCTGCGTGGAAATCCTTGAAACAAAAAACCAAAGCGAAAGTAAAACAAATTGCGTTTGATTTGATAAAACTTTACGCCCAAAGAAAAACCGCAAAAGGGTTTCAATTTTCGCCGGATTCTTATCTGCAAAACGAGTTGGAAGCGAGTTTTATTTACGAAGATACGCCCGACCAAGAGAAAGCGACTTTTGACGTAAAAAAAGATATGGAAGCCGAAACCGTGATGGACAGGCTGATTTGCGGCGATGTCGGTTTCGGGAAAACGGAAGTCGCAATCCGGGCGGCGTTCAAAGCGGCAACGGACGGAAAACAAGTTGCGGTTCTCGTTCCGACCACGATTTTGGCGTTTCAGCATTACCGAAGTTTCACGGAAAGATTGAAAGATTTTCCTGTAACGGTTTCATACTTAAACCGTTTCCGTTCTGCAAAACAAAAATCCGAAACATTGGAAGGACTGAAAAACGGAAAAATTGACATTGTGATTGGAACGCATCAACTCGTTGGTAAAGACGTGAAATTCAAAGATTTAGGGTTGTTGATTATTGACGAAGAACACAAATTCGGTGTATCGGTAAAAGATAAATTGAAGACGCTGAAAACCAATGTCGATACACTCACTCTCACCGCAACACCAATTCCCCGAACACTCCAATTCTCATTAATGGCAGCAAGAGATTTATCCGTCATCAAAACACCGCCGCCAAACCGACAACCTGTTGAAACGCAAATCATTGGCTTTAACGAAGAAATTTTGCGAGATGCGATTTCTTACGAAATTCAAAGGGACGGACAAGTGTATTTCATCAACAACAGAATTGAAAATCTGAAAGATATTGCAGGACTGATTCAACGATTAGTTCCTGATGCTAAGGTAATTACGGGGCACGGACAGATGGACGGGAAACAACTGGAACAAAATGTTTTGGATTTTATGGAGGGAAAATACGATGTTTTGGTTTCCACAACGATTGTTGAAAGTGGCGTTGATGTTCCGAACGCGAATACGATTTTCATCAACGATGCCCAAAAATTCGGAATGGCGGATTTGCATCAAATGCGAGGAAGAGTCGGGCGAAGCAACCGAAAAGCGTTTTGTTATCTGATAACGCCGCCGTTTGATATGGTAACTTCCGATGCGAGAAAACGGTTGGAAGCGATTGAACAATTTTCGGATTTGGGAAGCGGTTTTCAGATTGCGATGAAAGATTTGGAAATCAGAGGAGCAGGGGATTTATTGGGAGCGGAACAAAGCGGGTTTATTAACGAAATGGGTTTTGAAACCTACCAAAAACTAATGCAGGAAGCATTGGAAGAACTGAAAGACGACAAGGATTTTGAAAATCTTTTTGAAAATGAAGAAGACCGCCAAAAATTGTTCAAAACCACAAAAGACGTGAATATTGACACGGATATGGAGTTGATGCTTCCGGATTTTTATGTGAGTTCCACCGAAGAACGATTGTCGCTTTACCAAAAATTAGCGGAAATTGATGGCGAAAAAGAGTTGCAACAATTTGAAAACGAAATGATTGACCGTTTCGGAAATCTTCCGAAAGAAGCAAAAAATCTTCTAAAATCAGTTGAGTTAAAATGGCTGGCTTCGGAAATCGGATTTGAAAAAATCGTGGTGAAAAACGGTATTTTTCTCGGCTATTTCCCGCCAAATCCGCAGGATAAATTTTACCAAAGCGAAAAATTCCGAAATATTATCGCCTATCTCACACAAAACCCGACCGAAGCGACACTCAAAGAAAAAAACAATCAACTCCTGATGCGGAAAGATGGCGTGAAAAATGTAGATGAGGTGAACGCGGTTTTGGAAAAAATTTTGGGATTTAAAAATAATTCCTAAATTTGGCTTACCAAATAGTAACTTACTAATCGGTAACTTACCAAGTGGTAACTTAAATTTTAGGGGAATGAAAATTGAAATATCACCTTTTGCTTTCGGACATATTGTTAATTTACAGTCGTTTACAAATCGTGAAGAAGATGTAGAAAAACTTAAAAAAAATCTTTTGAGCGGAATCAACACCATTCTTATCTCGCCGAGAAGATGGGGGGGGGGGGGAAATCTTCATTGGTAGAAAAAATTACCGCACAAATCCGCACAGAAAATCCGGAATTTATTGTGGTAAAAATGGATTTGTTTGCAGCGGGTTCGGAGGAAGAATTTTTGGAAAATTTTTCCCGAGAAGTGATAAAAGCATCTTCAACAAAAATAGAAGAATGGCTGGAAAATTCCAAAAAACTGTTCCAAAAACTCGTTCCCAAATTTGAGTTCAACATTCAGCCGGACAGCGATTTCAGCATAAGTTTTGATTGGAAAGAAGCGCGGAAAAACAAAGAAGAAATTCTGAATCTTCCCGAAACGCTTGCCACAATAAAAAACAAAAAAGTATTGGTCTGCATTGATGAATTTCAGAATCTGGCACAATTTCAAGACTTTGAAAACATCGAAAAAACAATGCGTTCGGTTTGGCAAAAACAGAAAAATGTCGTGTATTGCCTGTATGGAAGCAAGCGGAGTATGATGCAGGATATTTTTACCAACGCTTCAAAACCGTTTTATAAATTCGGAGATATTTTTTGGCTTCAAAAAATTAAAACCGAAAAATGGACAGCTTTTATAAAGGAAGGGTTCCGAAAAACGGGAAGAACGATTGATGATGATTTTGCGGAAAAAATTCCGGTTTTGATGAAAAATCATTCGTGGTATGTGCAGCAATTTTCGTTTTATATTTGGGCGGAAACAGAGCAAAAAGTAACGCAGGAAATTTTTGACAAAGCACGACAAAGAGTGATTGAGGGAAACGAACCGCTGTTTAAAAATATGGCGGAAGGTTTGAGTTTCGGGCAGATTAATCTGATAAAAGCCGTTCTGAAAGGAGAAACACAACTTTCTGCAAAGAAAACGTTGGAAAAATACAATCTCGGAACTTCTGCAAGTGTAAATAAAAACAAACAAACGCTGATAAACAAAGACATTCTGAACCAAACCGATGATGGTTTTGAATTGCTTGACCCGGTTTTTGAACTTTGGTTTAGGAAACTTTATTTTTGAAAGAAAATTTGATTAAACGTGAAAAATGTAGATGAAGTGAATTGGGTTTTGGAGCGGTTTTTAGGAGGAGTGTAAAGAATTATTTATTCCTGTTTTCGTCGTTCATTTTGTCGGGATTTTGTCTTACATCGAAAACATCGTGAATCACAATCTGTCCGTTTTCAATGTTGTAAATAATTTTGTAATTTCCGCTTAAAACGTAGCGATGATTTTTCTTCAACCTTTCCAAATAAAACTCAATCTGTCCCGATTCCGGATTTTTGATGAGTTGTTTTGTTGATGCAAAAATTTGCTTTTTGATGTTTTTTGCAATTTTCTTACTTGCATTTTCGGAAAAATAGTCGAAAATTTCTTTTAGATTTTCTATGGCAAAATCTGTCCAAATGATTTTCATTTTCTACCAAAATTCAGATATTTTTTCCAACTCGTCTTGCGTTTTGCAGCGACCGTTTTCAAGGTCTTTTTGGGATTTTTCAACTCGGTTGAGCAGTTCTTCTTCAGAAAAAGGGGTGAACTCTTTTTCAGTTTTCTGTTTTTTCTTAAAAATATAATCTTCGATTTTTGCAAAAAAACTTTCGTCCTGCAATCCTGCAAGATAGGTAATCAGATTTAGTTTTCGAGTTTGCAAATCCATATCAGAAAATTTTGTCAGACAAATATATAAAAAATTGGAGAGAAAAGATAATGTGAAAAACGTAGATGAAGTGAATTGGGTTTTGGAGCGGTTTTTAGGAGGAGTGTAAATAATTATTTATGTTTTCGTCTTTCACTTTGTTGGGATTTAAGAGATGCTTTTAAAAACGAATATGCGGAACTTAAAGACGATAAACACAATGCCACGGAATTTCCATAGCTTTTTTGTAATAAAATTCCTGCTCTATGGTAATTTTTTTATATTTGTTTCATGGCGACAAAAGCACTTTTCAATACGGTAGTCAACTGGTTTATCCGGCAGAGAATGGACCAGATTCAGAATTTCATGAATCATCCCGTGGAAACGCAGAAAGGAATTCTTTTTTCCCAGCTCTTTCATGCCGAAGATACGGAATATGGAAAAAAATACGGCTTCAGCAGTATTTCCAGCTATGAAGATTTTAAAAACAAAGTTCCCGTAGTGAGCTATGAAGATTTTGAACCTTATATCGAAAAGGCAAGGAGAGGAGAGAAAAATATTTTCTGGCCGGGCACAATCAGAAATTTTGCCAAATCTTCCGGAACCACCAATGCCAAAAGCAAATTCATTCCGATTACCGAAGAAAGCCTTGAACATTGCCATTTTAAAGCAGGAAAGGACATGGTTTCCATTTACGCCAATAATCACCCCGACAACCAGCTTTTTTCCTATAAAAATTTACGATTAGGCGGAAGCGCAGAGCTGTACGAGGATTTCAACACCAAATTTGGCGACCTCTCCGCAATTCTGATTGATAATCTCCCGTTTTGGGTGGAAATCACCACCACGCCGAGCAAAAAAGTCTCCCTGATGTCGGAATGGGAAAGCAAGCTGAAAGCGATAGTTTCCGAAGTGAGAAACGAAGACGTGGGAAGCCTTATCGGAGTTCCGAGCTGGATGATGGTGCTTCTGCAAAGAGTTTTACAAGAAACCGGAAGACAAAACATTTCCGAATTATGGAATAATCTCGAAGTGTTTTTTCACGGAGGAATCAGCTTTAAACCTTACCGAGAGCAGTACAAAGAGCTTATCGGCAGGGACATCAATTACTACGAAATTTACAATGCTTCGGAAGGATTTTTCGGAATTCAGGACCAGAGCGGTAAAGATGAAATGCTCCTCATGCTCGATTACGGAATTTTCTATGAATTTATTCCGATGGAAGATTTCGGTTCTGAAAACCCGAAAGCCGTCAATATCGAAAGCGTGGAAATTGGTAAAAACTACGCAATGGTCATTACCACAAACGGCGGACTATGGCGTTATCTGATTGGCGATACCGTTCAGTTTACTTCGCTGAATCCTTTCAGAATCAGGATTACGGGGCGGACGAAACATTATATCAATGCTTTCGGGGAGGAGCTGATGATTGACAATGTGGAAATGGCTTTGGATAAAGCCTGCCGTGAAACTTCCGCTGCGGTTTCCGATTACACCGGAGCTCCGGTTTTTATGGTAAAAGGCGAAAAAGGCGCACACGAATGGATTTTTGAATTCACCCGAAAGCCTGAAAACAGGGAAAAGTTTGAAGAAATCTTCGATGAACAGCTCAAAGTTCTGAATTCGGATTACGAAGCAAAAAGATACAAAGACATCACTTTGAAAAAACCCATAATTCATATTGCTCAGCCAAATCTTTTCTACCGATGGATGGAATCTCGCGGGAAATTAGGCGGACAGAATAAAGTGCCGCGACTTTCCAACACGCGGGAATACATCGAGCCTTTGCTGGAGCTGAATAAAATGATTTTGCGATAAATATTTTGTGCCGTACTCCGTACGGAAATGATATCTTTTGTGTAACCCGATACGCTATAGCGTATCAGGTTAAGCATAGTTAAGTGCTCCGCACTTTCTATACAATAACTAAATGGTACGGAGTACCAAACGATGCTTAGCCCCAAACAACAAACGTGTTGTTTGGGGAGATTGAATAAGGCGGTCTCCACAGTCCGGAGGACTGAACAAAATTAAGGATTTCCCGTATTGAAATTTTGGGGAGTTTCCGTCTTCGGAGCTGACGCTTCGGCTTTCTTTTTCTCTTTTTCGAGGGCTTCCTGAGCGGCTTTTTCCAGTTTTTCCATTTCCGCTTTATTTTTGCGTTCCTCTTCCTGAGCGAGAAGCACCTGCCTTAAAGAATCCTGATAATGCCGGGATGAAATTTTAATCTGCCTTGCAACGTCTACCGAAACTGCTCCCGCCGAAAATGAATCAACAGCAGTAGTGTCATAAGGTGCAGGCGTGTAAGTGTTTTCCGCTGAAACGATTTCGGATTGTTTCTTTCCGCAGGAAAAAACGGCAATCAGAATCAGGAAAAGGGAAGCAGTCAGATTTTTCATCTTCAATCGGTTTTAGTTAATTCTGTACATTTTCTTTTTCCAGTAGTACATCAGAAGAAATCCTATCAATGCTCCGCCAACGTGAGCTAAATGAGCAATTCCGCCCACATTGCCCGACAATCCCAGCCAGATAGAAACAGCGATGATAATCGGGAGAAGATACTTTACTTTTACCGGTACGGGAATAAACATAATTCCGATTTTGGCATTAGGATATAAAGTTGCGAATGCGGCAATCACCCCAAATATAGCTCCTGAAGCTCCTACCATTGGGATGGAAATTATATTTTTTAAATTTTCCACCAGCTCTCTCTGCTCAATAATAGCTTCGGCACTTCCTTTATACTGAACAGAATTTCCGGATAAATAACCGCTGATATCAAATCCATAATTTTCCAGACTTGCTCTGATTTGTTCAACTTCTACAAAATTCCACAAATTAAACAGAAAAAACGCCCCAAGTCCGCTTACAAAATATAAAATCAAAAATTTCTTACCACCTAATATTTGCTCCAGAACATGGCCGAAGCTGAATAATGTCATCATGTTGAATAAAATATGCATCAAACCTCCGTGCATAAACATGTGAGTAACAATCTGCCATGAATGAAAAAAGGGAGAAAAGGGATAGAATGCCGCTAAATATTCATACATCATATTCGTGTCAAGAACATAGGTGAGAACAAAAACAACAATATTGATGATGATAAGATTTCGAGTTATTGGTGGAATGTTATTAAACATAATTTTTTAAAATTTATTTTTCAGTTCATCCAGCGGAAGCTCGTAAAAGCATCTTTTTCCGTCCGGTAAAAATTCAGGAAAACCCAATTCCGTAAAATCACGGATAACCTGTTCTGCATCCGTTTTGTAGATGAAGTCGAAGCGGGATTTGCTCTGCATTTTATTCCACTGATGTTCGTAGTAGGCGAGGAATTCTTCTTCGGTTTTGTATTCCAGAATCTCGAAAAGGTCTTCCAGAAATTTCATGACTTTGGTTTCTTTCAGTCCTTCTGGAACAGCATCGATTCTCAGTACGTTTTCGTGTGCTACGGACATCTCGAAACCTATTCCCGGAAGATATTTTTTAATGGAGCGGAACTTGTTTTTTTCCACTTCGTTCATGTGATATTCCAGCGAGAAAAGCAAGGCGTGGCTGGCGCTGCTTCGTTTTGCCGTATTTTTTTCGGAAACGATTAAGCGGTGCATTCTTCCCAAATCCAGCATCAGGGCTCTGTCGCCTTTGTTGAACAGCCAGTATCCGTTCGGCAGGCGCATTAGGTCTTCATCGAAATCTTCATCTTCAAAAAGATTGATTTTGGAAGGCGCTGCGGAAATATTCCGGTGGTACATCTCCGCAAGATTCTGGATTTCCGTTTGCGTTGCCTTATTGTCCGGCTCAAAAGGATTGAAATTCCGATCAACCGTTACTTCCGGCATTTTCAACGGCTGGGAAGTATTCGCTTTTGATGGGCGGAGAAAAACATCCATTCCCGGGTCTCTTTCAAAATCGAGGCTCGGCGCAACATTGTAAATTCCCAACGATTTTTTAATCGTGGAACGCAAAAGCGCGAAAATAAGATGTTCGTCTTCAAATTTCACCTCTGTTTTTTGAGGATGAATATTGACGTCGATTTTATCCGGTTCGGTTTCCATGTACAGGAAGAAAGTAGGGGCATATCCGGGAAGCAGAAGTCCTTCAAATGCTTCCTGAACGGCTTTGTTGAGGTAAGGACTTTTAAAAAATCTTCCGTTCACGAAAAGAAACTGCTCGCCTCTCGTTTTCTTGGCAGATTCCGGTTTGCCGATATATCCTGAAACTTTAATCCAGCCCAAATCCTCTTTAATCGGAATCAGAAGCGGCTGGAGCTTTCTCCCGAAAATTTCGATGATTCTTTGTAACTGAGTTCCTTTTCTGAGGCGGAAAACAGGCTCGTCGTTATGGAACAAATCGAATTCAATATTTTCATGCGCCAGAGCTACTCTCTGAAATTCATCAAGGATATGGCGGAACTCTACATTGTTGTTTTTCAGGAATTTCCGTCTTGCGGGAACATTGTAAAAAAGGTTTTTCACCATGAAGTTAGAGCCTTCCGCCGTTTGTACCGGTTCCTGAAACTGCAGTGTTCCGCCTTCGATATAGATATTGGTTCCCGTTGTGGCATCTTTCTGTTTGGTTTTCAGTTCCACCTGCGCTACGGCGGCGATTGAAGCCAGCGCTTCTCCGCGGAAACCTTTGGTAGAGATTTTAAAAATATCATCAGTAGTTCTGATTTTGGAAGTGGCGTGGCGTTCAAAAGCCATTCTGGCATCCGTTTCGGACATGCCACTTCCGTTGTCCACCACCTGAATAAGGTTTCTCCCTGCTTCACGGATGATGAGTTCGATTTTGCTCGCTCCGGCATCAATGGCGTTTTCCAGAAGCTCTTTCACAATGGACGCGGGGCGCTGCACCACCTCGCCTGCGGCAATCTGGTTCGCAACATGGTCCGGCAAAAGCTGAATAACATCCGACATTTTTTGATTTGAAGGACAAAAGTAAGGAAAGATTCAGATAGTTTTTCTATCTGCTTTCAACTTTTATAATCCTTTAACTCATACATACAATTTAAAAACAACCCTTTTTAGCAAAAATTTATCATTTCCTCTCCTTGGTTTTAACAAAATTTAATCTTTCCAAAGGCTGATAAGGAACGGATTTTGTTAACTTTACGAAATGAAAATTCATGATATATGAGAAAAGAAGCATGCGTACTTTTGGCCGGAACACTGCGTCTTTTCCCCCACGCTGGCGCAAGTGTCCACGCTTGTGCCAAAGACTAAAAAAAGGACACGAGCCGGAGGCTCGCGCCAGCGAGGGTTTTATAAGCAAGCCGGAGAAGAATTTCTTTCCGGCTTTTTTCTCTATTATAATCTCATAATCCCAAAATAGTATATTGTATTTCAATATTATTATTCGGTTTTGAATAGATTTTTGTAGGTTTGTAACAACCTAAAAACAAAACGATTTATGATTAAAAACTTCCTAAAACCGTTGATTTCAGTGTTTTTGATTCTGTTGTTTTTTGCAGTCAGCTCGTGCCGGCAGGAAATGACAATTTATGAAGAAGCAAATATGGAAAAAGATGCCTCCAAAAGCCTGGATGATATTCGAGGCAGGTATACTGCCAGAAAGATTTTTCCTGACGAATTTCAGAAAATGACGGAACTGAATGAAAGAATTGAAACAAATTCTAAAATCCTTTCCCAAAAGATTTTAACCAATAAAATAACGCTGGAAAATGCGGTGGTAGACTCTTCCTATGCTATGGAAACCACCTATGGAAATGTTGTTACCTACACGTTTCCTGTTTACAGAAAAAACCAAGGCAAATTTTTTGAAAATCTTGTCCTTCAA
>JASGDB010000059.1:0-18641 GCA_049841315.1 Bergeyella sp.
AAGAATTAAAAAAACACTGTTGAAAAATATTTTTTCTCCATTAAAAATCACAAATTTTTACCAATATAACACAATTTTAATGCGTTTAGCCTGATATTTCGTTAAAATTTAAACAGGCTCTGAATTAAGTAATTGAATTAGGCGTATAATTGATATTTGTAAAACATCAATAGGAATGGGCTTTAGCCCATTTATAAAAGAGGCAATAGCAAAATGGCTTTAGCCAAAATTTAATTTATATTTTGATTAGTTCGAGCAAATTGGGTTTTTCAATATTGCTTAAACGCCTAGTTCAATTAATTACCCTAAATTTCTTAGTTTCAAATTCTGAAAAGATTTTATATTCCGAGAAAAAATTCAGTGAAAAACCCACTTTCATACCGATAATCAGTAAAATCCGGTTTTTTTAATGGGATTGTGTTTTCTTAAACCTTTCCAAAGTCCGGATATACATATTTTCATAGAGTGGAAGAATTTGCGTAAGGTCGAAACTTTGTGCCTGTTTTTTTGCGTTTTCTTTCATTTTTTCCAGCAGATTTTCGTCGCTCAGAAGTTTGATGGTGTAGTTGCTCATGGCTTCCACGTTTCCGACTTCCGCCAGATAGCCCGTTTCTCCCTGAATGTTCACTTCCGGAATTCCGCCTGCATTGGAGCTGATAACAGGTGTAGATGCCGCCATTGCTTCCAAAGCCGCCAAACCGAAACTTTCCTGTTCGGACGGAAGAAGAAATACATCGGAAAGCTGGAGAATACTGTACAAATCATTGACTTTTCCTAATAATCTGATTTTGTCGATAAGGTTTGGATTTTCTTCCAGAAATTGGGAGATTTTTTCCATTTCGGGGCCTTCGCCGATGATGATGAGTTTGGATTTTATGTGTTTCTGAACATTTTTGAAAATCTGTAAAACATCTTCAATACGCTTTACAGGGCGGAGATTGGAAACATGAATCAGGATTTTTTCGTCAGGCATTGCAAACTGCGTTCTGCCGCAACCTCTGCATTCATCAAATGCGGAATTGTCGATGAAATTGGTAATCACTTCAATCTCTTTTGTGATTTTAAAGAATTGTAAAGTATCTTTTTTCAAACTTTCGGAAACGGAAGTTATCGTATCGGATTGATTAATAGAAAATTCCACTGCGTGTTTGTAGCTTGGGTGCTGTCCGACCAGTGTAATATCCGTTCCGTGAAGCGTAGTTACCAAAGGAATATCTTTTCCTTCCTCTTTCAGCATTTGTTTTGCCGTAAACGCCGCATACGCATACGGAATCGCATAATGAGCATGAAGTAAATCGAGTTTATACAGATTAACGACACGGTAAATCATCGAACTCAATGCAATATCATACGGCTGATACTGAAAAAGCGGATAGGTCTGAACATTGACTTTATGAAAGAAAATGTTGGGATTGGTAATATCCAGCCTCGCAGGGAGATTGCTGGAAATAAAATGCACTTCGTAGCCTTTATTGGCAAGCGACATTCCTAGTTCGGTAGCGACAATGCCGCTTCCGCCGTATGTTGGATAACAGAGTATTCCGATTTTCATTTTTTTTTCATTTTTTTTGGGGGTGGTGGTAGAGACGGATAATTATCCGTCTCTGCATATCCGTTACATTTTGGAGACGGATAATTATTTTGTGGAGTGGAGACGGATAATTATCCGTCTCTACGGGTTACCATTGAATTTATCGCCTTTCCAATTTTTTGGATTATTCATGATATAATTTTTAATAATTTGTCGTTGTTCTTCGTTTCTGATGATGTGGTCTTGAAATCTGGATTGCCATTCAAATTCGATTTCATTTAGGTTGGCGTATCTTTTTACAGATGATTTGTATGCCCGAATAACAGCACCTAAATTTTGAGATTGAACACCGAATTTATTCGGATTCCAATCGGTTTTTTCGGGGCGGTTGAAAAATAAAATTCCGTGAACGTGATTGGGCATTACCACAAATCCGTCCAATTCCACAAACGGATAATGTTCCGGAATTTCCTGCCAAAAATCAAATGCAATTTTTCCGATGGTGGTTTCCCGTAGAGACGGATAATTATCCGTCTCCACAAAATAATTATCCGTCTCTACGATTTCACCAAAATAATGAACCCGGTTTTTTGTACAAATGGTTACAAAATATAATGCATGCGAACCGTAATCAAATCCTTGCAAACGATTTGACGGAATTCTGTATTTATTTTGAAATTTTTTATTTTCCATCATTTTTTTCCATGTCCATTCCCATTCCGAATTTCAAATTTTCATTGACCAGAACAGGCAGTCTTCCGTGTATTTTGGTTTGTCCGTTCATGGCTTTTGCGGTTGCCGTCATGGAATCGTCGTTGTTTTCGTAAGAAACCAAAACGGTAGAAGTTTTTGAAATATCCACATCTTTTAATGCATACGGACTTCCGAAAACGTTCAGAATCACGTTTTGATTTTTATTCAGTTCGGCTAAAATTTTCTTGCTTTCGTCCGAAATTTTATAGGGTTTGTAAGCGGTGGAATTGTCTTTATGAAAACCAACAATCACTTTGGAATTATTAGGAATACTACCTATTTCATTCGATTTTCTGATAATTACAGTGGTATTCAGATTAAGTTGGTCTAAAAACGGTTGATAATTTCCTTCTTCCAGAGGAACATAATAATAGGTTTCCTTACAGTTCAACGGCAGAAGTTTTTGTTCGTCTTTTAACAAAGTTAAAGCGTTGGAATACAAATTTTGAACGATTTTTTTGTGGGAATCGTTGTTTAAATCTTCTTTGATGTTTTCGGGATTTCGGGGTTCGTATTTATCTAAACCTAAATAATATTTGGTTAAAAGAATTTTTTTCACGCTTTCTTCCACGCGTTTTTGGGAAATTTCTCCGTTGTCAATCGCTTTTTGAATCAGCTTTTTCCCTTCCGAAACACCCTGCGAAAACAACATGATGTCATTTCCCGCTTTGAAAGCCAGTGCATCGAGTTCGCCGGGTTTGTATTTGTTGGCAACAGCTCCCATATTCAAGGCATCGGTGATGATTAATCCTTTGTAACCTAATTTATTTTTTAATAAATCGGTAACGATATTTTTGGAAACCGAAGCCGGAATTCCTTTCCCGCTTTCCAGAGCCGGAACGTAAAGGTGAGCGACCATTACACCGCCGATTCCTTTATCCATTAAGGCTTTGAAAGGAGCGAGTTCTGTTTCGTTTAATCGGCTGATATTATGAGAAACCACGGGCAAATCGAGGTGAGAATCGGTATCCGTGTCGCCATGTCCCGGAAAATGTTTAATCGCCGCCAAAACCTGCGAATTTTGCAAACCGCTGGAATACGCCAGTCCGGAGGCAATCACATTCGGAACATCAGAGCCGAAACTGCGGTTTCCGATAATCGGGTTGTTCGGATTGGTGTTTACGTCCACAACAGGTGCAAAATCCCAGTTGATGCCCATTCTTTTGCAGTCTTCCGCAATTTTTTCTGCCATCTGTTCAATCAGTTTTTTATCCTGAATTGCTCCCAAAGTAATCGCCCACGGAAATTTGTGAGCCGCTGCAATCCTTTGAAAAACTCCCCATTCTGCGTCCATTCCTATCATTAACGGAACTTTTGCTTGGCTTTGAAATTCATTAACCAGATTGATTTCCCTCGCTGCATCGTCCTGCATCAGAATCAGTCCGCCGATTTTTTCCTTTGTTACGATATTTCTTACTTCATTAATATGGTCTTCGCTTTTGTTTGTATAAAGTGCAACAATGAATAACTGCCCCAATTTTTCGTCTTGTGAAAGCTGGTTATAGGTTTTTTCTACCCATTTTTCTGCATTTTTTTGTTCGTCTTTTGTAAGGTTTTTTGGCTGATACTGAGCGTTTAACAGGCAGGAAATAAGAGCTGTAAAGAATATGGTGAAAGAAAACTTCATTTTTTACGTTTAAAAATTTGTGTAACAAAAATACAAATTTAACCTTTGCTACAGCACTCTATCTAAAAATTGGTATATGATTTGGATATCAACCCCTAAATATGTTAACCCTTTAAAATTAAAATACAATGAAAAAGTACTTTTCCCTTTTGTTTTTAAGCATGTTTGCGCTTATATTGGTAAACTGCAGTGATGATGATAATGATAATTATGTAGATACTGATACAATAGCACAAGTGATTGATATTCGTGAAAATTTTGTAAATGATAGTGGTGCAAATCAGGATTATCTGTACGGAATTTTAAAAACTTTTACGCAGCCGCTTTATAATACGGATGTTGTGTTGATATACAGACAGGATACTTCCAGCGGAACCGCAGTGTGGAAAATTCTTCCTAAAACCTATTATTTTAGTGGAGGAGGAGCGTTGGATTATCACTTTGATTTTACGGTAAATGATGTTCAGATTTATGCTGATGCGAATTTTAACATGACAGCTGAATCCACGGCTTTTAAAAACCAATATCTTAACAATCAGGTTTTCAGAGTGGTTTTAGTTCCGGCTTCAGGAAAAAATACCAATGTAAAATACGAAGATTACGAAAGCGTAATCAAGCATTACAACATTGATGATTCAAATGTTCCGGTGCTTTAATTGAAATTTTATACAATAACAATTCCCGATACGTTGAAGTGTCGGGAATTTTTGTTTTTACAAGGCAAATATCCTGTTTTGAGTGAAAGAAAGTTAGTATCTTTGAAAGAACAAATTCTAAATGTATGAGTGTACACATCAGTGCGAAAAAAGGGGAAATCGCCAAAGTGGTTTTACAGCCCGGAGACCCGCTAAGAGCGCAGTATATGGCAGAAAATTACCTTGAAAACGTAAAACTCGTTAGTAAAACGAGAGGTATTTTCTATTTTACAGGAACTTATAAAGGTAAAGAAATCACAGTGGGAGCAAGCGGAATGGGTTGTGCGAGCATCGGGATTTATTCCTATGAATTGTTCACCGAATATGATGTAGATACCATCATCCGCATCGGAACGTGTGGCGCTTACACAACTGATTTGAAAGTTTATGACATTTTGAATGTGGATGGTGCCGCAAGCGAAAGTACCTACGCCAAATTCGCATGGGAAATTGAAGACGAGCTGATTTCGCATCAGGGCCCGGCTTTTGAAACGATTAACCAAACGGGAGCAGAATTAGGTCTGGATGTTAAGTTGACCAACATTCATACCAGCGATATTTTTTACCGAAAAACCCCGGGAACTCCGGCAATAGCAGAAAAATACAACTGTCCGGCAGTAGAAATGGAAGCGTTTGCTCTTTTTGCCAATGCTCAATTTACAGGAAAAAATGCAGCCACAATCCTCACTGTTTCGGATGTGATTCCTACCGGTGATGCTATTTCTGCCGATATGCGGGAAAAGGCACTTAGAACAATGATGGAACTTGCTTTGGAAACAGCGGTTAAGCTGTAAAAAAAATACGTGTTTATTAGAAAAACACGAAAAAAACGCTTTGAATTTTTCAAAGCGTTTTTATTGTTCATCATCCAGAAGATGCCCGAAATAATCCTTTTTGGTTTTCAGATAATCCCTGCTGTTTTCGTTGGATTGTATCTGAAGCGGAATCCTTTTGTTGAATTTGATATTGCTGTTTTCTACGATTTTTATTTTTTCGGGATTGTTGGTCATCAGGTCGATTTCCTTAACACCTAATTGATTTAAAATTTCAATAGCATTATCAAAACTGCGGTCATCAGCCGGAAGTCCGAGTTCCAGATTTGCTTGGACAGTATCCCGACCTTTTTCCTGCAAAGAATACGCCCGAAGTTTGTTGATGATTCCGATATTCCGCCCTTCCTGACGGAGATAAACGATGATTCCGCCGTGCTTCTGCATGTATTGCATTGCAGAATCCAGCTGTTGCCCACATTCACATTTTTTAGAATGAAAAACTTCTCCGGTAATACATTCGGAGTGAAAACGTACATTTACAGGTTTTGAAAAATCGGTATTTTCGGCAATCAGAGCCAGCTGAGGCATCCAGTCGTTTTCATTTTCCGAAAAAGCAATCATCCGGAAAGTGCCGTATTCCGTAGGAATATTCGCTTCCGCCTGTATTTTAATCATAATAGAATTGAGAAAATTAATTAACGGTTACAGAATTATTTCTCTGCTGTGCGCTTTCCAGAATATTCATGCTTGTTTTGATGCGTACAAGATAACGGTTGAGAACATCCGCTTCGTCCTGATTGAGATAAGGTTTCAGCTTCTGAAGTTTTTTGTAAGATTTCTGATAGTTGTTGTAGGATTTCTCCATTCCTTGAAGATTGTAGGCTTCCATTCCGCCGATATAGTCTTTCAGAAAATATTTGAGTTTATCGGCTTCCGCATTTACGGCATCGTTGGTAAATTTCGGCAGAGAGGCAATGAGATTGGTAATCTCGGCGGCATAATTAATCTGGTCTGTTCTTTCTGTATAGGAAGTATTTTTGTATTGTAGTTCTCCTGTGAAGCTCAAATAGCTGTCCTCAACCGGAGAGAGATTGATTTTCTCTGTGGTACAGGAAACGAGAGCTGATAGTGCGGCACAATACAAAAATATTTTTTTCACCATTTTACTGATTTTGATAGAGGATTGGGTTAAGGCTTTCGTCATTGTACATCTTCATCTGTTTATACACTTTCATCTTAACTTTACCGTTTTCTATATCAGTCAGTAATCTGTCTATCGCTGCACTAAGGTCTTTCTGCTGTTCGAGGAGAACATTGAGTTTTTCGGTGCATTTTCTGCGGTGTTCGTTACCGGCTGATTTGCGGTGGGCTTCTACGGACATGTGGTAAACTTTCAATGCCAGAATAGAAAGCCTGTCAATCGCCCATGCAGGAGTTTCGGTGTTGATAACAGCGTCTTCTTTAGGCGTTACCTCACGGTATTGGTTAAGAAACCAGCTGTCGATATATTCCACCAAATCTGTCCTTTCCTGATTGGATTTGTCAATCCTGCGTTTGATTGTAAGAGCCTTTTCCGGACTGATGTTTTCATCACGGATAATGTCTTCAAGATGCCATTGAACGGTATCAATCCAGTTCTTTGCATACAAAATATGTTCCAAACTGGTTTTATCATAAGGATTTTGTACAGATGTATCTACATTATCCGTAATGTGGTAATCCTCAATACATTGATTAAAGACTTGCCAGGCGTTTTCCGAGAAAGACATGCTTTGAAATTTTATGGGTTGCTTGTATCCTGAGTGTTGTCAGCAGGTTTCTTATCGTCTTCTTTCACAGCATCTTTAAATTCTTTGATGCCGGAACCCAAACCTCTCATCAGTTCAGGAATTTTTTTTCCTCCGAAGAGAACCAGAACGATAAGGGCTACGATAAGAATGTGCTGCCAGGAAATGGCAAGTATTGTTAAAGTTTCCATTTTTTTAAATTTTTACAAAGTTAATTAAAATTTTAATTCACCCATTCCAGTGGGTTGACCGGAGTGCTTCCGTTCCATACCTGAAAATCCAGCGTAGTGCTTCCGTCGAAATCCTCGCCCACAGTCCCTATATTTGTTCCCGCAGAAACCGACTGATTCGCAGAAACCATGGTATTGGAGAGATTAGAATACACCGTAAAATAATTTCCGTGTTTCACCAGAACGGTCTTAGTGCCGTCCCCAGAAGCTACAACTTTGGCAACCGTTCCCGGGAATACGCATTTGGCTATTGTACCTTTTGCTACAGCGATTTTGATTCCGTTGTTTTCTTCCCAAATGGTTTTGAATACAGGATGCTGCTGTCGCCCGAAGTAATGAGTGATATTTCCGCGTACCGGCATTCCGATGTTTCCTTTGCTGGCTGCAAAGCTGGCTGCTGGGGTGGTGCTTACTCCGTAGTTGTTCAGGGCTTTGGTTTCTGCGGCTTTTTTCTCGTCTTCTTTTTTCTTGGCGAGTGCGGCTTCTGCGGCTCTTGCATCTGCTGCTCTTTTTTCCGCTTCTTTTGCTTTGTTAGCCGCTTCTTCTGCTTCTTTTGCAGCTGCTATTCTTCTTGCTTCTTCTTTAGCTGTGGCTTCGGCTTTGGCGGCATCTTCTGTTCTTTTCTTTTCTTCGGCAGCTTTTTTGGTGGCTAAGTCTGAGGCTTTTTTAGCTTCTGCTTCTGCAATTTTTCTTTCTCTTTCCAGAGCTTCTTCTCTGGCTTTGTTTTCAGCTTCGATTTTGGCTTTTTCTTTTTCGGCTGCAATTTTTGCAAGACGGATTTTTTCTGCTTCTGCTTTTTTCTCCGCTTCTTCCTTGGCTTTGGCAAGTTTTATTTCTTCAGCGATGATGCTTCGGATTTGCCCTTCAAGTTTTTTGGATTCCGCCTGTTTCTGTTTTAGTTCGGCAGTCAGTTTGGCTTCATTTTTCTTAAATTCCGCTAAAAGGAGTTCTTTTTGTTTCCTTTCTGCATTAATGGTGTTGAGGTCTTTTTCTTGATTGGCGAGGAGAACCGCTTTTTCGCTGACAGATTTCTGTTTCGAGGCAACGGCAAGTTTCAACTTATTGGCAGCTTCAGAAATTTCCGTAGCTTTACGTTCTTGATAATCAGAATATTGCTTGATATACTGAACTCTTCTGATGGCTTCTCCCAAATTTCTTGATGAAAGGATAAAAGTAACCTTATTCTGAACACCTTTATTTTTATAAGCCTGCACCAGAACATCAGCATAATTTTTTCTGAGAACGGCAAGTTCGCGGTTCTGACGGTTGATTTCCAGCTGGCGCAGATAGATTTCGTCTTCTATCAGGCGTTTTTCTTTCTGTGTATTGTTGTACACTTTTTCGCGGAGCTGGATTTTGGTATTGACGTTATTGAGGTGGGCCAAAGAAAGTTTGGATTCTTTCTGAGTTTTGGCAAGCTCGCCGTTTATGGCTGCGATTTGTTTTTTCAGGGCAGCGTTTTGCTGCTGAAGTTTTTCTTTCGTCTGCTGGCCGTAGAAAATTACGGACAGTAAAATACTGACAATGAAAGCGAGTTTTTGTGTCATTTAATATCAGTTTTTTTATAATTAGCCGGCACAGAATACGGCGTTTCCATTCGCACAAACGCAAATGTCGTATTTTCAATCAGTAATTGGCTCGTTTTCTTGTTTTTTATAATTATTTTAACATTTTTAGGAAAACGGTTGTTTGCTTCTGAAATCCAGTCGGAATACGTGATTTCCAATGTTTCGTTTTTCCGGACTTCATTCAGAAGAACTCTTTTTAAATCCTTTTCAGCGCTGTAATCCAGCGTGATTTTATATTCCGAAACTTTTTCGTCTTTGCTGATGGTCTGATTCTTTTTTGAATTCAAAGTGAATCCCTGTGCATTTTCGGTGAGGATAAAATCTTTTTCGGAAACGGGAATGAATGTTTTCCCAATCAGAAGATTCTGCAACGCTTTAAAATCGATAAAATTGACATTCAATAAATTGTTCAGATACGTGAAATCGGAATCGATGTAGGTTTTATTCCACTTTTCATAGCCTTTTATTCCGTCTTTTGTGGCGATTCCGCGCCCCATGTTCAGGAAAAGAGCGGTGATGTTCATCCATACTTTTTCATCATTTTCGATATAAATGGTGGCGTCCAAAGTCGGTATAAAACTTCCGGTTTCAATATTTACTTTACTGTTGATTTTTACCTGTTCAAAACTTGCAGGCTTTGAAATTTCACTAAAAAAAGTATTTCCTGCAACGGGATTATTAACATCGACAGGGCTTTCGGAAACAGGCTTTTTCACCGTACAGGAAACGATTAAAAAAGAAAAAACAATTATGGAAAAAAATGATTTCATACGTGAGATTTTAAAAACACCTCTGCAATACTAACGCCAAACAGCGATGTATATTTTAAAAAAAACTTTGTCAAAGGTTTTTCACTTTGACAAAGCCGTTTATTTATTTTTAATCTTTTGAAAGAAAATCCAGCACAGAATAATCTCCCAGTGAAATTTCTCTTGCAACACCGAAATATTGGGCACTGCTTCCAATCATCGAGTTGGAAAGATTTCCGTGGTCAATCAGCGTATTTTCCTGAATTAATGAATTGTCGATATTGGAATTTACAATTTTGGTATTGTTTCCTAATGATACATAAGGACCGATTTTGGAATTGGAAATTTCCACATTTTCGCCTACAAAACAAGGCGGAATAATCAAAGAATTCTGAATTTTTGCAGAAGACGGGAAATTTGAAAACTCTTCTTTTTCATAATCCAGAATTTTCCCATTGGTTTCTACCGTTGCGTTTTTGTTTCCGCAATCCATCCAGTCATCAACCTTTCCGAGAGAGAATTTTGCTCCTTTTTGGCGAAGATTTTCCAAAGCGGTTGTCAGTTGAAATTCACCGCCCTGTTTAATGTTGTTTTCCATAATGAAGTTGATTTCCTCCATTAATTTTTCGGCAGATTTAAAATAATAAATCCCGATAATCGCCAAATCGGAAACAAATTCTTTCGGTTTTTCCACAAAATCCGTGATGAAGCCGTAATCGTCTAATTTCACCACACCGAAAGCAGAAGGGTCGTCCACTTTTTTTACCCAGATTACGCCGTCGGAATTTTTATCCAAATGAAAATCGGCACGGAAAAGCGTATCGGCAAAAGCCACCACAACATCACCCTGCATCGAGTTTTCCGCACATTTTATAGCGTGAGCCGTTCCGAGCGGTTCGTCCTGTGTGTAAATACTTCCTTTAGCTCCGAGTTTTTCGGCAATTTCGATAAGAGATTGCTCCACTTCCGCACCGAAATCTCCGATGATGAAAGCGATTTCGTCAATTTTTTCGCCGGCAACTTTGGCGATGTCTTCCACTAATCTTTGCACAATCGGTTTTCCGGCAATCGGGATTAAAGGTTTCGGAACTGTAAGAGTATGCGGTCTCAATCTTGAACCTCTGCCCGCCATTGGAACTATAATTTTCATAATTTTTCTTTTTTTAAATTCTTTCAAATGGTTTTTGAAAGGACGGCAAATTTAGTCATTTATTTACAAATATAGAGTGCAGTACATTTTTATCAGGCTAAACTCATTAAAATTCCAAACGCAAAGATTTCGCAAAGAATTTATAAACAAACAGACTGTGATAAGGTTCGCAAAGGCGTTTTACTCAGCAAAGAAAAACGGTCAATCTTCGCTGAACGAAGTGTCTTTGCGGACGAAAAATATTTTCAATAATGTAAAAAAAACTTTGCATCATTGCGTTTAAAATAAAATAATTGATTTTTATCTTTTTTTTCTTGCAGACAAAAACCGGTCTTTTTCGCTGAAAATCAAAACGCCCGAAAATACGATGAATATTGCATTTCCAATCCAGAAATTATAATCGAAAACATTGGAAATCAGAAATCCCGAAACGATTAATAAAACTAAAAAAAGCATCATTTTCCCGATTCTGTAAGGAATCGGATAATACTTTTGTCCCAAAAAATAAGACGTTATCATCATCACGAAATACGCCGCAAACGTAACCCAAGCCGAAACCATAAATCCGAATTTTTTCAGGAAAATAAAATTTAAAACAATCGTGATAATCGCTCCCAACCAAGAAATTATCGTTCCGTAAAATGTTCTGTCCGTAACTTTGTACCACGTGGAAAAATTATAATAAATCCCAAAACAGAGATTGGCAATTACAATTATTGGAATAATGTCCAACGCAATCCAATAGGTTTTGTTCGGAACGAGCAGAAGTTTCAGCCACGAAACATTGGCGATGATTCCCAAAGCGACAATCGCTGCAAAAAATGTGAAATATTCCGTAACTTTTGCGTAGGTGTTTTTGGCGTTTTCGCTGTTCATCTGTTTGAAAAAAAACGGCTCGATTCCCATTCGGTAAGCCGTAACGAAAAGTGTCATCAGAACCGCCATTTTGTAGCAACCGCCGTAAGCACCGGCTTCGCCGTCGTCGATAATGAATTTCTGAATGAATTTGTCAAAATTTTCGTTCACCATAAAAGCCAAACCTGCAATCATTACCGGAAAAGAATATTTCAGCATTTTCCCGAAAAGTTCCGAAGAAAACCGGAATTTTATTTTTAAAATAATCGGCAAAACCAGCAGGAAACCGAGAAAACTTGATGCTAAATTGCTGTAAAACGGATAGGAAACTTTTTCTTTCAGCCCGAAATCCTGCGAAATTTTTTCGGGAATATACAGAAACAGGGCAATCGCAAAAATACTCTGAAAAACCGATTGTGCAACACGCACAACCGTATATTTTATCGGCATATTGTGGAATCTGAGCCAAGCCAAAGGAATCACGCAAAGATTATCAAAAAACGCAATCCACGCAAACCAGCGAATGTATTCGGGATTTTCGGAATAGCCGAAAACATCGGCAATCGGCTGACCAAAAAGCAAAACCAAAATCAGAAAAACCAAAGACAATCCCGACAAAAACCAAAACGAAGTGTTGAACGTTTTCGGCTCGTTTTCCTTATCGGCGGAAAATCGGAAATAAGACGTTTCAAAACCGAAAGAAAGCACGATATTCACAAACGAAATCGCCGCATACAAATTGGTAAAAATCGCAAAAGCACTATTGTCTATATTTCTGATAAACAGATAATTGAGCGCAACAACAATCACTCTCGGAAGAATCGCACCGATGCCGTAGATAATGGTTTCGTTGAGGAGTTTTTTCATCGGCTTGTTTTTTTTGCAAAGATAAATTTTTTATAAAACCAAACCTCACAGGTTTTGTGAAACCTGTGAGGGTTTCGGAAAAAGGTTTGTTGTCAATGTAAATTCTTTTTAAAAAAATCGAAAATTTAGGCGTAATTTTTCGATTATATTCGAAAAATTACGCCTAAATTTTCGATTTTAAATTAAAACTCCTTATCTTTGAACCAAATTTCACAGATTATGATTCGCAGAGATTTGATAGAAAACATTGTTTCTTCCTGTTTTAAGCAAAAAGTAATTCTGCTTATCGGAGCAAGGCAAGTCGGGAAAACAACTTTATTAAAAGAAGTTGTAAAGAATATTAACGAACCTTCTATTTGGTTCAATGCAGATGAAGCCGATATTTTGAGCGCTTTTTCCGGTGCCGTTACAAGCACACAATTGCTGCAACTTATCGGTTCGGGAAACAAACTTGTCGTGATAGACGAAGCGCAGCAAATTCCCGACATCGGAAAAAAATTGAAACTTATTTTTGATACCAATCCCGAAATTCAGATTATCGCAACAGGTTCGTCTGCTTTCGATTTGCAGAATAATACCGCCGAACCGCTTACCGGAAGAAAAAAAACATTTTATCTTTATCCGTTGAGTTACAAAGAGTTGGCGGAAAATTCTTCGGCACTTGAAGCAAAAAGATTACTCGAAACCCGATTGATTTATGGCTCTTATCCCGATGTTGTTAATAATCTTGGAAAGGAAAAAAATATTTTGGTGGAAATTGCTCAAAGTTATCTTTACAAAGACATTTTGCAACTCGAAAACATCAGAAAACATAGTCATATTGAGAAATTGCTTCGGGCATTGGCTTTTCAGATTGGGAGTGAAGTTAATTATCACGAATTGGCACAAACCATCGGAAATATTGATACAGCAACCGTCGAAAAATATTTGGATTTGCTCGAAAAATCGTATGTTATTTTCAAACTTCCGGCTCTGAACCGAAACCTGAGAAACGAAATCAAAAAAGGAAAAAAATATTTTTTCTACGATAACGGAATCCGAAATGTGCTGATTAACAATTTTTCCACGCTCGAAATGCGGACTGACAAAGGTGCTTTGTGGGAAAATTACCTGATTTCCGAACGGCTGAAAAACAATAGTTATACCGAAAATTTTGTCAATACCTATTTTTGGCGAACACACGACAAAGCCGAAATTGATTATATAGAAGAACAAGACGGCATTCTTAACGCCTTTGAAATCAAGTGGAAAGAGAAAAAAGTCCGTTTTCCGAATTCGTTTTTACAGGCGTATCCAAATCATAAAACAACACCTGTTACAAAGGAAAATTTTGAAGAATTTGTAGTTTTGTAAATTATATAATCGGAAAATTACGCCTAATATTTAGATTGTATTCTAAGAATTAGGCGTAATTTTTAGATTTCATTAAATTCTGTCAATTTTTGTCATTCTGAACACAGACAGAAAGTCTGCGAACGAAGTTCAGAAATGGAGTGAAGAATCTTATAATAAAGGATTTTAAATAGATTCTTCATTTCATAATGCTTTGCAAAATTTCATTCAGAATGACAAAAATGTAGAAAACCTGCCAAAAGGTGCTTACATTTACAAAATTGGAGATTTGAGTTCCAAGTTTATAAAAAACTAAGGAAACCGGAACCGCAAAGCGGTTCAACAAAAATAGCCGTGTGTGAAACGCACGGAACAAAAACCCCAAATTTCATTCGGGGCTATTGTTGTTAATCCGCCTTTGGTGGAATAAATTCCCCTCCTTTGTTACAAATGAGAAATCCATATCTTTACCAAGTAAAAGCAACAATGAAAACCCTCATCAAAAACGCCAAAATCGTCAGCGAAAACCGAATTTTTGAAAGTGCTAAGGTTTAAATAATGCTCAATACCAAACTTTAACATTAATCCGAAAAAAGTTCGGATAAAATCAATTAAACATAATTATTGTGTTTTCAAATATTATATATTTGCATATAATTGCCAAAAGATTAAAAAAAATGACTACACAAAATATTGTTATCATCGAGCCAAATACTTTGGAGGAAATCAACGCTCTGAAAGCATTCGCAGGAGTTTTGAAACTAAAATTTGAAGTGAAAGAAAAATCTTATAATCGGGAATTTGTTGCAAAAATCGAAAAAAGCAGACAACAAGCAAAGGACGGAAAAGTTACCCGTGTGAAAAAAGAAAACCTTAAATCATTTTTAGGTTTATAATGATTTACGAATTAGATTTTACGGACTTGGCGAAAGAAAAATATAGAATTTCACAAAAAAGCAGGAAATAAAGCAGTGTTGAACAAAATCCTCACTTTATCCGAAGAACTTACCGAACATCCTTTTTCCGGAACAGGAAAACCGGAGCCGTTGAAGCATAATCTTGCAGGATTGTGGTCTCGCAGGATAAACAAAGAACATCGCTTAATTTATGAAGTTGTTGGCGAAATCGTAATTATTCATTCCGCTTTGGGACATTATTTGTAAATGAAAATCGCTTTTGAGCGATTTTTTTAATTCAATTAAAAATGAAAACCCTCATCAAAAACGCCAAAATCGTCAATGAAAATCAGATTTTTGAAAGCGATTTGCTGATAGAAAACGACAGAATTTCAAAAATCGGGAAATATATTTCTGATGAAAATTCAGACCAAATCATTGACGCTTCGGGAAAATTTTTGCTTCCGGGAATTATTGATGACCAGGTGCATTTCCGTGAACCGGGACTCACTTGGAAAGGCGATTTGGAAACCGAATCCAAAGCCGCAATCGCCGGTGGAATCACGAGTTTTATCGACCAGCCGAATACCGTTCCGAATGCGGTAACTCAGGAACTTTTGGAAGAAAAATACCAAATGGTTTCGGGAAAATCTTACCCTCGCTGACGCGAGCGTCATGCTCTTGTCGTAAAGTAAAAAGGAGCGAGCAAGATGCTCGCACCAGGCGGTAATAAATCCTTACCAAAAAAAACTAAAAAAATCCCTAATTTTGCAGGTCTTCGTTTTTTAAGAAAACAAGCCCAAAATTATGCAGGATTCCAAAGAATATATCGAAGTTTACGGCGCCCGTGAACACAATCTGAAAAATATAGACGTCAAAATTCCGAGAAACGAACTGGTTGTGATTACCGGACTTTCGGGAAGCGGAAAATCTTCGCTGGCTTTTGATACGATTTTTGCGGAAGGACAACGGCGTTATATCGAAACCTTTTCGGCGTATGCAAGGCAGTTTTTGGGCGGTCTGGAACGTCCCGATGTCGATAAAATCGAAGGACTTTCTCCCGTTATCGCGATTGAACAGAAAACCACCAACAAAAATCCGCGTTCCACAGTCGGAACGGTGACGGAACTGTATGATTTTCTGCGTCTTCTTTTTGCAAGAGTTTCCGATGCGTATTCCCAGACTACGGGAAAAAAACTCGTGAGTTATACGGAAGAACAGATTCTGGAAACCATTAAAGAAAGTTACAAAGGCGAAAAAATAATGCTTCTCGCTCCGGTGGTTCGTTCCCGAAAAGGGCATTATCACGAACTTTTCGTGCAAATGGCAAAAAAGGGTTACGGACAGGCAAGAATCGACGGCGAATTGCAAGACATCGAATACGATTTAAAACTCGACCGCTACAAAACCCACGACATCGACATTGTGATTGACCGCTGGATTATCGGCGAAAACGCCACCGAAAACCGAATGGAAAAATCCCTGAGAACCGCAATGGAAATGGGAGAAGGCATCATCGGAATCCAAAAACTGAACGCGACGGAAATCGAATATTTTTCCAAAAATTTAATGGACGACGAAACCGGACATTCTCTCGCCTTGCCCGAACCGAACACCTTTTCTTTCAACTCTCCGAAAGGCAGTTGTCCGCACTGCAAAGGTTTGGGAACGATAAAAAAAGTGAACACCAATTTCTTTGTCGAGAATCCGAAGCTGTCGATTAATCAAGGTGCTTTGTTGCCGTTGGAAGATATCAAATCCAACAAATGGATTCTTTCTCAGATTAAAAATATCCTCGAAATTTTCGGTCTGGATTTGTCCGTTCCGTTCAGCAAAATTCCCGAAGAAGCGCTGGATTACATTTACAACGGGATTCACAAAGAATTTAATAAAGATTTGAAATACGCCGGAATTTCCAAAAAAATAAAAGTGAATTTCGACGGGCTTGTTCCGATTATCAATGAACTGATTGAGGACAAAGATTCTTACGATGCCGTTCTTCTCGAAAGACATTTCACCACCGAAGAAACCTGTCCCGAATGTAAAGGAACGCGCTTACAGCAATCGAGTTTGAGTTTTAAAATCGACGGAAAAAGCATTGCGGAAATCAATGCGTTAAGTCTGGCTGATTTAAAAGACTGGCTGAAAGAAGTCCGCCCGAAATTTTCAGAAAAAAATTCCATTATCGCCGATGAAATTCTGAAAGAAATCGAAACGAGATTGCAGTTTTTATTGGATGTCGGTTTGGATTATTTAAGTCTTAGCCGGAGTTCACGAACGCTTTCCGGCGGAGAATCGCAAAGGATTCGTCTGGCAACGCAAATCGGTTCACAACTCGTTAATGTGCTGTATATTCTGGACGAACCGAGCATCGGACTGCACCAGAGAGATAATGAAAGGCTGATTAATTCGTTAAAAAATCTCCGTGATATAGGCAATTCCGTTCTCGTGGTGGAACACGATAAAGATATGATTCTGGAAGCGGACGAAGTTCTGGATATCGGTCCGAGAGCCGGAAAATTCGGCGGAGAAATTCTTTGGCAGGGAAAACCGAAAGATTTGCTGAAAGCCGATACCATTACCGCCGATTACATCAACGGAAAACGGAAAATCGAAATCCCGAAAGAACGCCGGAAAGGAAACGGGAAATCCATTGTTCTGAAAGGTGCAACCGGAAACAATCTGAAAAACGTGAACCTCGAAATTCCTTTGGGAAAATTAGTTTTGGTAACGGGAATTTCAGGAAGCGGAAAATCCTCTTTAATCAACGGAACGCTGTATCCGATTCTGAATAAATACTTTTACAGAGCGGTACAAGAGCCTTTGCCGTACAAAAAATTTGAGGGAATTGAAAATATCGACAAAATCGTAGATGTTGACCAAACGCCGATTGGAAGAACGCCACGCTCGAATCCTGCGACTTATACCGGAATGTTTACCGACATCCGAAATCTCTTTTCTGAACTTCCCGAAAGTAAAATTCGCGGTTACAAAGCCGGAAGATTTTCTTTTAACGTGAAAGGCGGAAGATGCGAAACGTGTCAGGGAGGCGGTTTGAAAGTGATTGAAATGAATTTTCTTCCCGATGTGTACGTGCATTGCGAAACCTGCAACGGAAAACGTTTCAACCGTGAAACACTGGAAGTCCGCTACAAAGGGAAATCCATTTCCGATGTGCTGGAAATGACGATTGACGAAGCGGTAGAATTTTTCCAGCCGATTCCGAAAATTTTCAATAAAGTGAAAACTTTGCAAGATGTCGGATTGGGCTATATCACTTTGGGACAGCAATCTACAACGCTGAGTGGAGGAGAAGCACAACGTATAAAATTAGCAACGGAACTTTCCAAAAAACAAACCGGAAACACGCTTTACATTCTGGACGAACCGACAACCGGACTTCATTTTGAAGATGTGAAAATCCTGATGGAAGCGATTAATAAATTGGTGGATTTGGGGAATTCTTTTATCATTATCGAGCATAATTTAGATGTGATTAAATTAGCGGATTACATCATCGACATCGGTCCGGAAGGCGGAAAACACGGCGGAAAAATCGTCGCAGAAGGAACCCCCGAAGAATTGGTGAAAAATAAAAAATCGCTGACAGCGAAGTTTTTGAAGAAGGAATTACACTAATTTGAAAAAACAAAAAGCCCGACACTCTATACGAAATCTTTTTGCCACATTGTCAGAAAAAACGGTTCTTCGACAAAAACTGTGGATTTTAAAATTAACATTTATCTATAAATTCTCAATTTCTGTTCTTTTGTCTTGAAACAAAAGAACCAAAAGTTCAAGACTTGGAAACTCGGCTAAAATTTTAAA
>JASGDB010000060.1:0-52374 GCA_049841315.1 Bergeyella sp.
AATAATTTCGGTGATTTGTGCGGCGGAACTGCGAAGCAATCACGAATACCAAAAAAATCAATAAAAAAAGATGAGTAAACGTGGAAAGATATGGAATCCTATGCCAAAGCAAAAGAAGATTTTCTGCGAAATTATCTCGATTTGCCCAACGGAATTCCGTCTGACGATACCTTCAATCGCGTTTTTTCTTCGATAGACAGCGAACAATTTGAGGCGTGTTTTATGGAATGGGTATATTTTAGCCGAAAAAGAAAATCAAAAGGAATTGTTTGAAAACATCGCTGATGAGTTCAAATTTGCAAAAAAAGTTCAGACAGATACAACGGAAGATGTTGACCACGGACGTATCGAAACCCGAAAATGCAGTGTTATTGATGATTTTCAGTTCATTGAAAATCAAGAAAAATGGAAAGGGCTGAAAAGTATCATAAAAATAGAAAGCATCCGGGAATTTAAAAACTCAGACAAGCCAACGAATAGCTCTGAACCTCCTCAAAAACGAAACATCCGCAAAAAACGGAATCAAAGGAAAAAGGCTCAAAGCCGCTTATGACATCAATTATCTGCTAAAAGTCATCGAAAAAGTGTGAGTTTGCCCTGAGAATTTATGTTAAAAAACAAAGTTTTTACGTTCATATAATTATATTTGCAGAACAACAGATATTTTACAATGAAATCAAAACTCTATATCGGTTTTTTCGCTCTATTGGTACTGAGTTCCTGCAAAACGGTGCTTCAGGTAGCGGAAGTGAAACCGCAAAAAAATACATCTATCACCGCAGAACTGAAGGAGGATGAGGCTTTTACCAAAGTAATCGCTCCCTACAAAACAGAACTGGAGGGTAAGATGAACACCAAAATTTCTCATACAAAAGTGGAGCTCAACAAAAGCGGAGACAACAGCAATTTGGGAAATCTTCTTGCTGATTATACGCTGGAAGGAGCGGAAGATTGGGCAAAAAAGAATGGCATTCCGGGAATTGACGCGGCGGTTATCAATATCGGTGGTATACGTTCCATTATCGGAGCAGGAGATATTTTGGTGAAAAACGTGTATGAAGTCATGCCTTTTGAAAATGAAGTCGTGATTGTAAAGATGAACGGAAAGGATGTTCAGGGACTTTTTGATTATTACGCACAGACTCAGAAAAATAACCCGGTTTCAAAACTGACGATTGAAACGAATGAGGGAAAAATTTCCCGCCAGCTGATTAACGGCGAACCTTTGAAAACAGATAAGATTTATTACATCGCAACATCGGATTACCTCGCTTTGGGCGGTGATAACATGAAATTTTTCAGCAAAGGGGAAATGATTGCCACCGGAATAAAAATGCGCGACCTTTTTCTGGAAAAATTCAAAGAAAAACCCGAAATCAACGCATCTAATGACGTTCGTCTGATTTTTAACAACAAAAAGAAGTAACACATGAACAGAAAAGAATTTCTGAAAACCATAAGCGGAGGAACTTTGGCTCTCACACTCACTCCGAATCTTCTGACAGCGCAGAATCTGGCGGTAGACACTCCGAATAAGCTGACGATTCTTCATACCAACGACCAGCACAGCCGTATTGAACCTTTCGAGGCTTCATACACGAGAAACCCCAATCAGGGCGGTTTTGCGAGGAGAGCAACGCTGATTCAGCAAATCAGAAATGCAGAAAAAAACGTATTGCTGCTGGATTCGGGAGATATTTTTCAGGGAACGCCTTATTTTAATTTCTTCGGCGGAGAGCTGGAATTTAAGCTGATGTCGATGATGGGATATGATGCATCAACAATGGGAAACCACGATTTCGACAACGGTTTGGAAGGTTTTCTTAAAGTGCTTCCGAAGGCGAAATTCCCTTTTATCACCTCCAATTACGATTTTACCAATACCATTCTGGACGGAAAAACGGAGAAATATAAAATTTTTAATAAAAACGGAATTAAAGTCGGGATTTTCGGAGTTGGAATAGAGCTGGACGGGCTTGTCGGCAAAAAACAATATCAGGAAACGAAATATCTTGACCCGATAGAAATTGCCCAGCAATATGCGGATATGCTCAGAAATGATAAAAAATGCGATTTGGTTATCTGCCTTTCACACATCGGTTTTGATTTCCGCGATGACCCGAATAAAGTATGCGATACCATTCTCGCACAGAAAACCGAGAATATCGATTTGATTTTGGGCGGACATACGCATACGTTCCTCGAAGAACCGGTAAATTTCACCAACAGAAAAGGAAAAAATGTAATCGTGAATCAGGTAGGATGGGCAGGACTGCTTTTGGGGCGTATCGATTTTTATTTTGACAAATACAAAAAAATACAAAACATAACCTGGAATAATCAGGTAATTGATGAAAAAATTAAAGAACTGGCATGATGAAAAAAATAATATTGTTTTTTGCGGCTTTAGCAGTATCCGGAATGGTGCAGTCGCAGGTGATTTCCTCGAGCAGGTGGACGGATTTGTTTTCCTATAATAATGTACTGGCAATAAGAGAAGACAACGGAAAGCTGATAGCTGCCACAGAAAACGGAATTTTTTATTACAATATCAATTCCGGGGAAATCAGCAAACTTTCCAAAGCGAACGGGCTTCATCAGGTGAAGATTACGGCTTTTGACTATAATCCTGAAACAGGAATCGGGCTTGTAGGCTACAAAAACGGAAGCATGGACGTTATCTCTCCCGAAGGAATTACTCTGGTTGTAGATATTCCGATTGCGACGGGATTTAGCGGTGATAAAAAAATCAATCATATTTCAATAAACGGAAATCAGGCGGTAATTTCCGTGGCGTACGGTGTTTCTGTTTTCAACCTCGAACGTAAGGAATTCGAGGATACATGTTTCTTTATTTCAGGAAACAACTATGTTGCTGCAAAAGAATCGGTAATCAAAAACAATAAAGTGTACACCGTAACTGAATCAGGGCTGAAAACCCACGAAATAGATGTGATGTTTCCTGTGTTTTCTTCATGGGCAACTGCGGCAACAGGAAGTTTTAAACACATTTCCGGTAAAGACGTGATTGCTTTTTCAGACGGTAATACGGTGCGGTATGGAGATGGAACTTCATTTAATACATTAGGAAGTTTTAGTTCGGTGAATGACGTTTTTGTTACCGATGATAATATTGTGGTAACTGACGGAATTACTGTTAAAGTCTACACAACTTCTGGTGCTGCGGTAAAAAATCATGACTTTGGCGAAACACTGAATACCGCTATTTATCTCAATAACCAAATATATGCAGGCTGCCTTATTTCCGGAATCAAAAATGAAGCACACAACAAATTGAAGCCGGACGGTCCTTATTACAATTATTCTTACAAGATTGACATTTTCCAGAATCAGATAGTGATTTCTTCCGGAGGAAGGCAGTCTTATTCGGATGCGATTACAAGGTGGATCGGATATTATCATTTTGATGGAACTTCCTGGCATTATCCGGATTATTTTATCACCAATCCTGTTCCCAATGTCATAGATGCCGTGATTGACAGAGAAAATCCCAATCAGATATTCTTTGTGAACTATCTTCCATGGAGTAATTCAAAAGGGATTTACAGAATGGAAAACCATGAGTTTAAAAACCAATATCTTGGCACTCCATACAATTCAGAATACATAGCAGGGCTTGCTTTTGATGAAAACAAGCAGCTTTTTGCCTCTGTCTCTCATATAGAAGATAAATACATCGGGTATTTTCTGTATAACCGGGCATCAGACAGCTTTACGGTGAATAAAGTGATTATATCCGGCGGAGTTCAGAAACCGATTCCTGCAAACGGAGTTTTGTACATTCCTTCTCCATTTACATCTGACGGTGGAATGCTGATTTATAATTACAATAATACACCTGCCACTACATCGGATGACAGCTATATCATTATCAGGAAAAACAATAACCTGCCTGTCAACGGTACGGTATCAGCATCTTTGGATAAAAACGACAACCTTTGGATAGGAACAAGACTTGGCTTGAGGGTACTATCCAATCCCGTAGAAGCAATCACAGAGTCGGAACCGCAGACAGAGCCTGTTGTAATTGAAGAAAACGGTTTGGGTGAAGAACTGTTCAGAGACAGCCAGATTCTTCAGATTACAACCGATTCCGGAAATCAAAAATGGGTTTCCGTAGATGGCGGCGGTGTATTTTATCTGAGTTCTTCGGGTGATCAGACATTTCAGCATTTTACACAGACCAATTCTCCGCTGCCTACCGATTCTGTTACCGATATTAAAGTAGATGAAACCAACGGAAAAGTATATTTTGTAACATTGGATGGAGTAGTCGTATATCAGGGAGATGTAGTGAATGCTTCGGAAAATTTCGGAGATGTACTGGTGTATCCTAATCCTGTGGTGTACGCCAATTATAAAGGAAATGTGAGAATCCGGGGACTTGCCGAAAAAACCAATATCAGAATTACGGATGCAGCCGGAAATCTCGTTCATCAGGCGGTTGCCAGAGGCGGTTTTTATGAATGGAATCTTAATAACCAGCGTGGCGTAAGAGTAGCATCCGGAATCTATTTTGTGCTGATGACCAATGAAGACGGTACAGATACCGCTACCGCAAAAATTGCCGTAGTGAATTAATGAATGCCGTTCGATGTTTTTTACTTTCTTCTCTGAAATACGGAGATTATGATGCCATACTGCACTGTTATTCCGCAGAAAACGGTTATCAAAGTTATTTTGTGAAAAATATCCATACCCCTCGCAGTAAAAAGAAAGCGTATCTATTCCCGATGAATGAACTCGAGATTTCCGTCTCTCCCTCAAAAGCCGGGAAAATGCCCACCGTTTCAGGAATAGAACTTCTGAAATCAGGCTATGATATTCAGAATCAGTATGCCAATACGATACTCATGTTTGCATCGGATTTCCTCAATCAGGTGTTGAGAGAAGAAAACGGGAATCCGAAACTGTATTCACTACTTGCGGAATTTAGGGAAAATATCATGAAAACCGACATGAACGCTCATTTGAAACTGGTATTTTCCATTCTCAGGTGGAACGGATTTCTTCCTCTTGTTTCTTCCGGGGAATTTTTAAACCCGGAAACCGGAGAATTTGGAACTCAAAAATATCATGAAATTTTTGATGAACGTATTTCCGGAGTATGGAAATTTTTTCTGAATAATCAAAAGGATAATGCAGAACTGAAAAGAGCGGACAGAAGCCGTTTTCTTGATTCCTTGCTGATGTATTACAAAATTCACTTTAGCGGATTCAAAATTCCTGAATCTTATGGTATTCTTAAACAGGTTTATGAATAATTTAATTGAATCATCAAAATTAATTTCCCTAACCCTAAAGGGTATAATTTTGATGAAATTTTCAAGGAATTTTCCACCCTTTAGGGACGGGGAAAATAAAAATTCCTTGAAAATTTTATTTCTGAATAATTTTTAAACAGGCTCTGAATTTCCTTTTTTATTCTGTAAAAAATCATGACCTTTGTCGTATGAGAAAACTCGTGATTGCTGTTGACGGCTACTCTTCCACAGGTAAAAGCTCCATTTCAAAGGTTATTGCCCAAAAACTCGGATTGGTTCATCTGGATACCGGAGCGTTGTACAGAGGCGTTACTTTGTATGCGTTGCGCCATTGCTTAGGAACTGATAATGCGATTGATTTTCAAAAATTGTTTGAGAAATTTAATGAAGTAAAACTCGAATTTCGTAACGAAAACGGTGAAATGCTTTTGTTCTTGAACGGAGAAAATATCTCTCATGAAATACGTCATCATGAAATTTCCGCACAGGTGAGCAATATTGCCAAACAGAAAGAAGTACGGGATTTTCTGCTGGATACACAGCGGAAAATGGCAGAAAATGGCGGAGTCATCATGGACGGTCGAGACATCGGAACAGTGATACTTCCCGATGCGGATTATAAATTTTTCCTCACCGCCAGCCCCGATGAACGAGCCAGAAGACGTTTCCTGGAATTGCAGCACATGGGCGAAAAAACGGATTTTCAGACCGTAAAAGAAAACCTCATCCGGCGAGACAAAATCGACAGCGAAAGAGAAATCGCTCCTTTAAAACAGGCAGACGGTGCTATTTTGATTGACAATACCCATCTTAACAAAGAGGAAACGGTAGCGATTATTCTTTCCAAAATACAATAACGAAATTTAACAAATTTTAATAGCGTAAACTTTTCCTTTTGGTATATTAATTGTAATTTTAGTTGAAATCAGTTCACTTATTAACCATAACCATTAAAATCAAACAAAATGTCAAAAAAAGGAAATAATACAGCAGGCGTTTTGGCAGGTCTTCTTGCCGGAGCAGCAGCCGGAGTAATTCTTGGAATGCTTTATGCGCCCGAAGAAGGAAAAGAAACCCGCAAAAAAATAAAAAAGAGAGCAGGGGATATCAAAGACCAGATTGCTGATGAGTACGGCAAAGCCTCAGAAAAAGCAAAACACCAGTACCTTGACGTTTCTGAAAAAGTTAAAAACCAGTATCAGAACATCTCCGGACAGGTAAGGGAAACTGCCGAAAAAGTAGCACATTCCGTGAAAGACGGATATGAAAAATACAAAGACCAGGCAATATCCAAAACTACCAATGTAGTAAAAGAAGTAGAGAATGAGCTGGATGCTCTGAAATAATACTTCTTCCTGAAAATCAAAAAGGAACTTGTTTTAAGTTCCTTTTTTTGTAATTTCGCAGTATCTATGATTAATCTCTTAAAAGAATATACCAACAAAAGAATTGAATTGCTCAAGCTGGAAGCCACCGAAAAATCTTCGACGGGTTCGGGAATTGTCGTGTTTATGGTTCTGGCTTTTCTGGCAATTACTTTTTTTGTGCTGATGCTCAACATCGGAGTAGGTCTGTTCATCGGGCATTCAATGGGAAATTACGGATACGGCGTGCTGATTGTTTCCGCGTTTTATCTGATTATCTTTATCCTTATTTATCTGTTCAGAAAAACGATTATAAAAGGAGTAGCCAATAAAATCATCGAATTTTTAAACGAGTAATCATGCCCATGCAATACAACAGCCTGAAAGAACTCCGCATCAAAAAAGAACTTTTAAAGAAGGATGTGAAAGATTTGGAAGACCTCATTACCTTTTCCAATCCGAAAGAAAGCCTGAGTGCGATTACCAACGGTTTTACAGACCAGTATCTTACCGACGCACCGCAGGAAGACGGCTCTCATGCCCTTGCTCTTAACACGGGAAATATCATCAAAGAAGTAAGCACGAAAATTAAAGACAATGTTACCAAAAATTCCGTAGTGAATTTTGCATCTTCCGATTCCGGAGCTGCAATGGTGGAAAATGCACTGAAAATAGGATTAGTAACATACATGGGGAAAATGGCGAAAAAAAATATGAACTCATCAAGCTGGAAGAAAAAAGCCATCGGTTTGGCATTAATATATGTCGCTCCGATAGCCTTAAAATTTGTGAGAGAAAAACTGGAGCAGTATCAGAAAAATCAGGCAACTTCAAGCCTTGAAAAACTGATATAAACCAAATTTTAAATCCCAATGGACTTACGCGACCAACTGAAAAATCTGTTTCCCGACCACGAAGAACAGGATTTTGAATTACCGGAAGAAAAATCCGAACAGCAATCCCCGCTCATCTGCAAATACGAAAAAAAAGGCAGAAACGGAAAACCCGTAACCCTCATCGAAGGCTTTGAAGGTACAGACGAGGAACTCAAAACCATTTCCAAAAAGATAAAAACACAGCTCGGAATCGGCGGTTCTGAAAAGGACGGAATCATCATTATTCAGGGAGATAACCGTGATAAGATTATGGCGATTCTGAAGAATATGGGATTCAAAACTAAGCGGGTAGGCGGTTGATTGGTGATCGGGAGACAAGGAGACGGGGAGAAATGGAGACGGGGAGACTTTGAGAAAATGAGCGATGAGTGAATGGGGGACTTTGAGACTTTGGGAAAATGAGTGATGGGTGATGAGTGATTTGGGGAGCTGCGAAGCAGCGAAATGTTGGTAAAAAACAGAAACCTTCAATCACAAAAAAGCTGCGAAGCAGCGACATATTGGTAAAAAACCAAAATCGCCCTTGTTTTTCTTTCAGATTTTACTTTTGTATTTCAGAAATTCTTTGTAAATTCACTTCCCTTTTTAAAAAATCAATTATGCTGAACAAACTTGCCGCTTCAGAGCTCGTATTGAACGATGACGGAAGCGTTTACCACCTAAATCTGTTACCCGAAGATATTGCAGAAAAAATACTTCTTGTCGGCGACCCCGACAGAGTTCCGCGCGTTTCAAAATATTTTGATACAATAGAAATCAAAAAAAATAAAAGAGAATTTTATACCCACACCGGAACGCTCCGAGGAGAAAGAATCACCGTAATGTCCACAGGAATCGGTACGGAAAACATCGACATCGTGATGAACGAACTCGATGCGCTGGTGAACATCGACCTGAAAAACAAGGAATTTAAGGATGAAAAAAAATCCCTCCAGCTTTTCCGTATGGGAACGTGCGGAAGTGTAAATCCCGATGTGAAAGTAGACAAAATGCTCGTTACCCGAAACGTTGTCGGTCTGGACGGGCTTCTGCATTTCTATTCCGATTATCAGTTTGAAAACGATTTTTCCCGAAATTTCCTTGAAAAATTCCCTTACGAAAATATCAAAGGAATGCTTTATTTTTCCGATTGGGCAGAAGATATTGCTGAACTTTATCACGATGCGGAATACACAGGAAATACGGCGACATTCCCCGGATTTTATGCACCGCAGGGAAGACAGCTCCGCCTGAAAGCGCTGGACGACCAGTTCCTTGAAACCCTCAATGATTTGGGCGTAACCAATTTTGAAATGGAAACTTCCGCGATTTACGGACTTGCTAAACTTTTAGGACACAAAGCACTCACCGTAAACTGCGTTATCGCCAACAGAAGACGAGGAGAATTTTCGGCAGACCACCACACTTCAGAAAAACTGATGATAGAGTGGGTGCTGGAAAGGCTTGTCAAATAATACAACTTCGTATGAATATCAAAAACCTTTAGGATTTTCTAAAGGTTTTTCATTTATTTTGCTCTTGTATGACAATCCATTACATGGTCATTCACCATTCCCGTTGCCTGCATGTGCGCGTATACAACCGTAGAACCTAAAAATTTAAAACCTCTTTTTTTCAAATCTTTGGAGAGCGCGTCTGATATTTCAGTGGTTGCGGGAATATCCTGTAAGGTTTCGGGTTGGTTGTCAATCGGTTTTCCGCCCGTGAAATTCCACATATATTTTGAGAAACTTCCGAACTCCTTTTGGATTTCCATGAATTTCTGAGCATTGGTAATCGTTGCCAGCACTTTCAGGCGGTTGCGTACGATTCCCGGATTTTGGAACAGTTCTTCCACTTTCTTGTCATCGTATTTTGCGATTTTTTTGTAATTGAAACTATCCAGAGCCTTTCGGAAGTGCTCCCTTTTGGCAAGAATTGTGTACCAGCTCAGTCCGGCCTGAAAACTTTCGAGAATCAGAAATTCAAAAATCATTTCATCATCATATACAGGTTTTCCCCATTCCTTATCGTGATAATCTCTGTAAAGGTCATCTTTTTCGCACCATGCACAGCGTATTGTGTCGTTCATTTTATGTTTTTACTTCAAAGGTAAAGTTTTTTCTTTGTTGAGTAAGAAAATATTTCTTTGAAGAAGCCTTGATACTCTGTGTTTTTTGAAATTTTAAAATATTCATAACAAAAAATACGAAGCAAATAAAAATGTTCTCTTACATCAATCTTTTTTTACTAACTTTACCAATAAAAATATATGTTATGAAAAAACTTTTACTTTTTCCCTTTCTGCTGATTGCATCACTTTCTTTTTCACAGCATCCGGAGTTGCTTAATACCAACTGGCAGATTACAAAATTTGAAAATGAAATTTTACCGGAACAACTTCCTCCTCCAATGCCTTATCAGCAGGTAACTCAATTTTCCGAAACGCCTCAATACTTTAATTTATCTTTTTTTAATACCGTTGCTGCCGGTGTAACTTTTCAGGAAGAAGGCTCATTTCATAAATTTACCGTAAACAATAAAGGCTGTACCCTTGCTGATTATGCCGGTGATAATGGTGAGGTGAATCAGTTCTTTGGTTTTTTATGTAATTTTTTTCAGGATGGCTGGAGCTATTATTACTATATCACAAATAACGGAAGCGAAAAAACATTGATTATCGATTCGCCAATATTTGAACGAATTTATTTTAAATCCGTCAATCTCTCCACAACAGACCAAGAATTGTCCCAATATTATGTTGCTCCAAACCCTGTAAAAAATACATTGACGGTTAAAAACCCGTCTGCAATACACGCTGTTCAGATTTTTGATTTGTCAGGAAAATTAATGTATGAAGCAAAAAATGAGAATACAAAAAGTTTGAATATTGATATGAGCAATTTTAAAACCGGGAACTATCTCATCAAACTGAATAACGATAAAACCTATAAAATTATCAAAGAATAATTTTTTCTGTTACAAATAATTTCCCGGGAATAAGCTGATAATATTCATTAGAGGCTAAAACTCAGCCAACCTTGTCAAGATTTCAAATCTTGACAAGGTTCTTTAATATAAAAAATATGAACTTTAAAGAACAAATACAACAAGGAATTCCCACCGAATTACCACAACCAAAACCTTACGACACCAACATCAACCACGCTCCGAAACGCAAAGAAATATTGAACGAAGAAGAAAAAAAACTCGCTTTGAAAAATGCTTTACGTTATTTCGTGCCGAAATTTCACGCCGAATTACTGTCTGAATTTAAGGAAGAATTGGAAAAATTCGGCAGAATTTATATGTATCGTTTTCGTCCCGATTACGAGATGAAAGCAAGAAATATCGACGAATATCCCGGAAAATCCCAACAGGCAAAAGCCATTATGCTGATGATTCAGAACAATCTGGATTATGCAGTGGCTCAACATCCTCACGAACTCATTACTTACGGCGGAAACGGTGCGGTTTTTCAAAATTGGGCACAATATCTTCTGACGATGAAATATCTTTCGGAAATGACTGATGAACAAACGCTTGTAATGTATTCCGGTCATCCAATGGGATTATTTCCGTCACACAAAGACGCTCCACGAGTAGTCGTTACGAACGGAATGATGATTCCGAATTACTCAAAACCGGACGACTGGGAAAAATTCAATGCACTCGGAGTTACGCAGTACGGGCAAATGACAGCAGGAAGTTATATGTATATCGGGCCACAAGGAATAGTTCACGGAACGACGATTACGGTTTTGAATGCGTTGAGGAAATTGTCCTCACCCCTAAATCCCCTCTCCAAAGGAGAGGGGACTTCGAGCGTTCCAAACTTTGAAAATAAAAATACAGAAAATTTTAACCACAATAATGGAACGCAATCAGTTCCCCCTCCTTCGGAGGGGGTTAGGGGGAGGATAAAACTCTTCGTAACGTCCGGTTTGGGCGGAATGTCGGGAGCACAGCCGAAAGCGGGAAATATTGCAGGTTGCATTACGGTTTGTGCGGAAGTCAATCCGAAAATTACCAAAATCCGACACGACCAGAAATGGGTCAACGAAATTCACGAAAACCTCGATGAATTGGTGGAACGAGTGAAAAAAGCACAATCGGAAAATGAAACCGTTTCTCTCGCTTATCTCGGAAACGTGGTGGAAGTTTGGGAAAAATTTGATGAAGAAAATTTAAAAATAGATATTGGTTCCGACCAGACTTCGCTTCACAATCCTTGGGCAGGAGGTTATTATCCGGCAGGACAAAGTTTTGAGGAATCCAACAAAATGATGGCTGAAAATCCTGAATTGTTCAAAGAAAAAGTGCAGGAAAGTTTGAGAAGACACGCAAAAGCCATTAACAAACACACCGAAAAAGGAACGTATTTCTTCGATTACGGAAACGCATTTTTGCTGGAAGCAAGCAGAGCCGGAGCAGATGTAATGGCGGAAAATCCGACTTTGGGACGGGAATTCAAATATCCGTCTTATGTTCAGGATATTATGGGGCCGATGTGTTTTGATTATGGTTTCGGGCCTTTCCGTTGGGTTTGCACGAGCGGAAAACCGGAAGATTTGCAGAAAACCGATGATATTGCGTGTGCAGTTCTGGAAGAAATGATTAAAAATTCTCCCGAAGAAATTCAGCAACAGATGAAAGACAATATCCAATGGATAAAAGGGGCGCAAGAAAATAAATTAGTTGTCGGTTCTCAGGCGAGAATTTTGTATGCCGATGCGGAAGGTCGTATGAAAATTGCCGAAGCCTTTAACAAAGCCATTAAAAACGGAGAAATCGGAGCGGTAGTTCTCGGTCGCGACCACCACGATGTTTCGGGAACGGATTCTCCGTATCGTGAAACGTCCAACATCTATGACGGAAGTCGATTTACGGCAGATATGGCAATCCAAAATGTGATTGGCGACAGTTTTCGGGGTGCGACTTGGGTGAGTATTCACAACGGAGGCGGTGTTGGTTGGGGCGAAGTGATAAACGGCGGTTTCGGAATGCTTCTGGACGGAAGCGATGATGCGGACAGAAGATTAAAATCTATGCTTTTTTGGGACGTAAACAACGGAATTTCCCGAAGAAGTTGGGCAAGAAATGAGGGTGCTATTTTCGCCATAAAGCGAGCAATGGAAGTTGAGCCGAACTTGAAAGTAACGCTGCCGAATTTGGTTGATGAAAGTTTGTTTTAATTAGAAACTGCTTAAATTTCATCAAAATCAATTTCCCTAACCCTAAAGGGGATAATTTTGATGAAATTTGCAGGGGATTTTTCCTCCCTTTAGGGTTGGGGTAAAGAAAAATTCCGTGAAAATTTGAGTTCTGAATAATTTTTAAACAGTTTCTTAATTTTCCCATAAAATCTTTTTTCTCCCGACGTTTCAAGCATTTTGCTCGTTTCCGCTTAAACATACACGTTAATTTTTTAAAACCATTACAATAATTTCTTACATCTACAGCACTAAAGCGAAGGTATTATTGTAAATAAAGTTTCATTTTCGCTTCGGCTTCTGGTTTTAATTTCATGTTTTTGAAAATCTTTTTATCATCGGGAAAACTGATTCTGTAAAAAATAATTTTATCCGCATAATATTTGAAATATGGATGTTCCCGAAGCCAGCTTTCCGGAGCGTCCGTCAATTTATATTTCTTAACTTGATTAGTGTAAAGAGGTGCAACAGAAATTAATTTTTCAGCCAAAGTTTTGTCAATATTATAGGTTTCAGTTATCTGAGTTTTGCTAACAAAACCGCCGAGTTTATTTCTGAATCCGATGATGCTTCCCGCTTCTTTATCAGTAAAACCGAATTCTTTCAGCTGTCTGAACGTAATGCTGTTAAGGTCGGTTTTAGAAAAATTGGTTACCGGTATATTTTCTGCGGTTATTTCTGTTTTTGCTGTTTCGTAAATGGGTTCTTTTGCGATTTCTTTAATGGAAATATACGGTTTCATTTCCTCGAATTTTTCTTCGGAAATCACGAAACATTTACTCAGTTCTTCTGCGGTTCGGAATTGCCCTTTCAAGAATTTATTCTTATAATTGAGAATCGTATTGGCTTGTTTTTCAGTAAATCCGAGATACATCCAGCCGTTCAAATCGAGTTCGTTCGGATTGAAAATATGATATTGGATTTTTTCTTTAACGTTTGATATTTTTGCAAAAGAATCCGTTGCTTTGGAAAGTGAAGTTCCTTTTTCGGGAAGCAGGAGATATGACTCCATTTTATGGTAATTTTCATCGGTGATGATAAAACATTCTTTGAATTTTTCTTTGCTGATGAAACTTCCGCCCAGATAATTTTTATATTTCAGTATGGAAGCCGCCTGTTTTTCGGAAAAACCCATACTTATCCATTCCTGAATTGTGTAATTGTCAGGATTGAATTTTCCGGAAATTCTCAGTTCTTTTTTCCGATAAATATTGCTGTATAGGGAATTTTCTTTTGACGAGCTAACCTTTTCGGGAAGCAGAAGATAAGGCTGAATCTGAGCGTATTTTTCATCGGAAATCACGAAGCATTTTTTGATTTCTTCTTTGGAAGAAAATGCTCCTCCCAGCATATTTTTGTATTTCAGTATCGTTTCCGCCTGCCGTTCCGAAAATCCTAAATTCTGCCATTGCTCTTTGCTTAAATCATTGGGATTGAACTCTGCAATGGGAAATGAATCTGGATTTTCCTCCTTACTCAGAGTCGTGAATTCCAGCTTTTCGGGAAGGTCTTCTGTTTTGCGTGTGATTTCAAAATTTTTTGAAATCCAGAATAAGAACACGCTGAGTAAAGCAATCCCAAGCGTAATAAAGAAGTATTTTCTGTAGAAAGTATAGTTTAGCTGAGACATATTTGTATTTTTTATCAAAATTAGTGAGGCTAAAGTTTTGGTTTATGTGAAAATCACCCTTTCTAACAGCGTGAAAATCACTTATTCTTTATCATTTAAAGATTCTTTAAGTTTCATAAGTTCGGCTTTCAGATATTCCAGGCGGTCGATTACGGAGACGGTTTCGGCGATTTTGGTGTTGGTAGTGAGGGCAATTCGTGCGCCGTCCAGCGTATAGCCTTTTTCTTTCACCAGATGATAGATGATTTTCAGGTTGCTGATGTCTTCCGGAGTGAAATATCGGTTTCCTTTTTTGTTTTTTTTAGGCTTCAAAACGGGAAATTCCTGTTCCCAATATCGTAAAAGAGAAGCATTGACATCGAAAGCCTTTGAAACTTCACCGATGGAATAATAGAGTTTGTCCGGAAGATTGATTTTCATTTGTGCGGAATTGCGATTTCAAATATAAAATTTTTATGCTGATGTTACAAGTTGTAAATTGCAAAGATTTTACAATGGAAAGGCACGATTATTTCTCGTGCCTTTGTTTATTTGGAAATAGGATGTTTTAATTTTTCCTGCGAAAATATTCTTTTTCAAAGCCTTTTCATTTTCTTAGCAACAGTAATATAGTTTGTAAATGTTTTCCAAACTTCCTTTTTGGTTGATGAATCAGCCAGTGTTCATTGAAAAGTGCAGGCAGAATATGGCTTGATTTCTAGAATATAATCGGGGTGAAATGACAAAGTTGCATTTGCCAGTACATATTCTCGCTCTTTGTCCGTATTTCCATTTGTCCGAATGCTTTCAAAACCGTAGCTTTGAGCAAGGATAACTTGGTTTTTTTGTCTATATGTTGCAAGCGTAAATATACAGATTATCAATTAGTTATCCTGACTTTCAACACCTATCGCTCTGAAAATCAGAAATTTATATTAATTTTTAGCGAAGTGTTGATATTAAAATCAATAACATAATCAAAGCGATATTCTTCCGTTTAGCATAAGGCAAAATTTTAAATTTATGAGCAAAAAAAATTTCAATGCCTCTTACGTTTTATTAAGACGGGATTTAGTAAAATTAGTAAGGGGAAACAATCTTTGTATCCTTGATGTAGGCTGTTCCACAGGGATAAACGGCAAATACCTTTTAGAAAATCATGTAGCAAAAAAGGTAATTGGTATCGAATATAACCCGGAAATGGCAAGTGTAGCAAATGAAATATATGAAAAAGTATTTGTCGGTAATCTCAATTCCGAACAATTTCTGGATGAAATAAAATCCATCGAAAACAAATTCGATTATATAATCTGTGGAGATGTTCTGGAACACCTTCTGCGGGCAGATATTGTTCTTCAAATTTTAAAGGAAAAACTTAATGAAAATGGAAAAATAATTATTTCTGTTCCCAATATACAGCATATAGAAACATTTATACAAGTATATATTAATGGGTACTGGCCAAGAAATGACAGAGGCATTTTTGACAAAACCCATGTTACATGGTTTACGAAAAAAAATCTGTATGAATTCATAAAAAACGCAGGTTTATATGTGAAAACCTATAAACCGGTATATCGGGGAAGAGATGATGTGAATTCAAAACTGTCATGGCTGCAAAAAGCACTTCGCATTAATATCAAATGGTTTGTTTTCCAACATATAATCGTTTGTGAAAAAAATTCATATCCGGTACAATGAAAAAAGTTGCAGCAGTAATCGTAACCTTTAACGGAGAAAAATGGATTGAAAGATGTATAAACTCAATTAAAAATTCTGATTATACTCTTAAAATTTTTGTTATAGATAATGCTTCAACAGATAATACATTAGAAATCGTTAAAAAATTTGATGTTGAATTAATTCAGTCAAAAGAAAATACGGGATTCGGTTTTGCTAATAATCTTTTGCTGAAAGAAGCTCTGGAAGCCGGATTTGATTATTTTTTTCTTATCAATCAGGATTTGTATGTGGAAAAAGAAACACTTCAGCAACTGATTGATTTTTCAGAAAAACATCCTGAAAGCGGAATTATTGCGCCAATTCAGTTTGACGGAAAAGGAGAAAAAATTGACCAAAATTTCAGACAATATATTCGTCTTTCCGAAGATAAAGGAGATTTTTACGAAACCTCTTTTGCCAATGCCGGTGCTTGGCTGGTTACTAAAGAATGTTTAGAGAAAACCGGATTTTTCAGTCCGCATTTTCCGCATTACGGCGAAGACAGGAATTTTTGTGAAAGAGCATTATTTCACGGTTTTACAATTTCCATTCCCAAAAACACCAGAGTTCTCCACGACCGTGAACAGAATATGAGTTTGGACAAAGCCGTAAAGTTGGGGAAAATAAAACTTCTCACTATTTTTCTGAATCCGAATTTATCCCAATCTGAAAGTATTTCTCAGGGATTGAAAAATGCTTTCGGAATTTCAAAATTCATCTTTAAAAAACATAAAAGTATCAAAGCCTTTCCTGAATTACTGAAAGAATATTTCAAACTTTTCAGGAAAAAAAACTATTGGGAGAATGAAAAGATTAAGCAGAAATGATTTCTTATTTTCTACTGAAAACCTTTTCCCCGTCAATCCATGTTTCCAGCACATCTGCCTTTAAAATTTCATGTTCGGGAACGATCATTATATCCTCGCTTAAAATAACGAAATCAGCGGCTTTGCCTTTTTCCAAACTGCCTTTTTGCTTTTCATCGATACTCGCTTTTGCTGCCCAAATCGTCATTCCGCGGAGTGTTTGTTCGCGTGTCAAAGCATTTTCCGTTTGAAAACCTTCTTTCGGAAATCCGCTTTTGTCTTTTCTCGCCACAGCCGCATAAAACGTATGCAGCGGATTGATTTCCTCCACCGGAAAATCCGTTCCCAAAGGAATCCAGCCGTTTTGCCACAGTAATTCTTCGTAAGCGTAGGAATGTTTCAAGCGTTCAGTTCCCAAACGCGTTCCCGCCCAAAACATATCGGAAGTCGCATGAGTAGGCTGTACAGAGGGAATCACCGAATATTTCCCGAAAAGTCTGAAATCATCCGGATTGACAATCTGCGCATGCTCGATACGCCATCTTCTGTCGTTTTTCCTTTTCAGAACTTCCCCGTAAATACTGAGAATCGTACGGTTTGCTGAATCTCCAATCGCATGCGTACACATTTGCAGATTGCTTTTTATCAGTTTTTTTGCCAGTGTTCGAAACTGCTCCGGAGTGCGGAGCATAAAGCCTTCCCAGCCTTTTTTATCGGAATAATCATGAAGCAGGCAAGCGCCCCGTGAACCAATCGAACCATCCGAAAACACTTTATACCCACCGAAAGTAATAGCTCCATTCGTAAATCGTCCTTTGGAAATCCATTCATCATAAGTTTCGGCATCGTCTTGCAGAAGAGCAAAAATTTTCAGTTTTAAATCCTTTTTCGCCTGAGATTTTTCCAGAAGCGAGAACATGTGAGGCGTAATTCCGCAGTCGTGAACGGAAGTAAGTCCGTTTGCAAAAACTTTTTCCTGTAGTTTTTTAATATAACCGAGCGCAACATCATCCGGAATTTCAGGGATGTGTTGTTCCACCAGAAGCATGGCGTTATCCAGCAAAATTCCCGTGAGCTGTCCGTTTTTCACTTCCACTTCTCCCCCATTCACCTTTGTGGAAATCGTGATTCCTGCGAGATTCAGAGCGGTTTGGTTGGCTAAGGCGGCGTGCCCGTCCACCCGTTTCAGATACACGGGACGATTCGGGAAAAGCCTGTCGAGTTCCGTTTTATCAGGAAATTCTTTTTTAGTCCAGAGATTTTGGTCCCAGCTTCTTCCGTACACCCATTCCGACGGTGCTGTTTGGGCATAAACAGTGAGTTTTTCCAGAATTTCTTCCCATGATTTCGTTCCCCAGAGTTCGCATTTCCATTGGTCAAGCGCAAAACCCGCAAAATGCAAATGAGCGTCAATAAATCCGGGATACACCGTTTTTCCATGAAGATTATAAATTTTTTCTGAAATATATTTTTTTAAAATCTCCGAATTTTTCCCGACTGCAACGATTTTTCCGTTTGAAACCGCCATTGCTTCTGCAATATCAAAGTTTTTATTGACGGTATAAATTTTTGCATCTTGAATAATGAAATCCACATTTTTCTGTGCGGAAATCATTACCGAAAAAGCAATAAATAATATGTATTTTAGATTTTTCATAATTAATAATAAGTTGATTTTTTTTTGCAGTTAGTTTGTCATTCTGAAAGAATCTCAATCCAATGAAAATAAAATAGTTCAGATTCCTACGGAATGACAAAGTGAATGCTTAGTTTTAACATTATAATAACCTTACATTCAGAATTTTTTAAACATCTCTTTCCACCGCAGATTCCGGATATATTTTATTTCATCTTTTGATAATTTCCTTTCCTGTTTCTGTTTTAAAAACGATTTCATCGTGATAAAAAATTCCGAAAACGATTTGTTTTTCATTGATGATTTTGCAGACGAAATCAATGTCAATGGTAAATTCAGACCGATATTATAAAAATATTCCCCGAGTTTTTCGGCTTTCTGGTTTTTGTATTTGTAGGCGGTCGGGCGAAGATGTTTTACCCAGATTTCTTTTAGAGTAATGACTTCAAAACCGTGCTTTTTACACAGCATCACGTCAATATTATCCCAGCCCAAAACAGGACGAAGACCGTTCATCGCAAGAAAACATTCTTTTTTATATGATTTTATTGGGCCTCTAACGTGATTTTTAGAGGAAAGATTTTCAAAAATCCAATTATCCTTATTGGAAAAATGATAAAGAGATTCTTCATTACGCTCCGCTTCATCCAGAATGACAGGCTTCTTTATCATTCCGGGGAACGAGGAATCTCGAATATACACCAATCCCGAAACCATTCCTGCTTTTGGATTGGCTTCATAGATTTTATCGACTTCTTCCAGATAATTTTCAGAGAAAACAATATCCGCGTCGAATTTGCAAATCACATCGAAATCAACCAGATTCTGCGTTTCCAGACCTTTGTTGAATGTGTCAACGACTTTTGCACCGGGAGAATGGGAAGAAGCCGGAAGATGGAAGATGGAAGCAGGAAGTTGATTCCCGTTTTTCTTTATCAATTCTTCGGCGATTTCCTGAGTTTTGTCGGTAGAACCGTCATTCACAACCACAACCCTAAAATCTCTAAATGTTTGATTCGCCAGAGATTGCAGACAAAATCCGATGTTTTGTTCTTCGTTGTGAGCGGGAATGATGATGAGGAATTTCATTATAAAACAGTTAATTTTTGGGCGGTTCCGGAGAGCTTGTCCCGATTTATCGGAAAACCGAATCTGTGTAGAACAAAACGATGAGAAGTTGGGGCGCTCCGTAGGAGCGCTATCTTTCCAATACCATCAATCAAAAAATTCAAATACATATTCGTCTTCATATTCAATTTCAAATTTTTACTATACAATTTTCTGAATGGTCTGCGAAATACTGTTCACGGAAAACGATTCATTTTTCTTTTTTCTGTCCATTGCTTTTGCCAAAGGTGATTCGGGAGAAATGCAGATGATTTTCTGATTTTCAAAAAGGATTTCGCCTAAGGAAACCGAAATGTAAAAAAGTCCTTTTTCAGTTTTTACCAATGCACCTTTTCCCGCTTTTTCAGAATTTTTTGCAGGAATGGTTTTCAGAAAATCCTGCTGTTTCAGCACTTCATTTAACTGAATTTGAAGATTATTGATTTCCTGTTGCAGCATTTCTCTTCCGGTTTCGTATTTGTCGCCCATTGAACTTTTCGTATCGTTGTTGGATGCTCGGGTTTCGGAAATCAGTTTTTCAAAATTCCGGATTTTTTCGGAAAGTTTTGTTTGTATTTCCTTTAATAATTCTGCTTTTTTCATCGTTTTAGCATTAAAACAAAGCAGTCTGCTCCGTTTCCATTTGAGGAATGTGCAGATTCGTTCCCCATTCTTCATTCATTTTACCGATGAAATGAGCGGACAAAAGCGGTGATGCTTTCTCAAGATTTTGATGAACAAAGAAATACAGATTCTTCATTCCCTCTTTTTTCCATTTGGTAAGGCGCTCCAGCCAGTCATCCAGCCTTTGATAATCGCTTTCCGCATTCGCTCCTACATATCGGATGAATACATTCGGGGTCGTTAATCGCATGTGAAGCATATCCCTTCTTACGGCAGTATCTACGATGATATTGGTGATATTATTTTCTTCAAAAAGGGAGCAGGTTTTATCAAAAATTTCCTCATCGGTAAACCATTCCGTATTTCTCAGCTCGATTGCGAGAGCTATTTCCCGAGGAAAATCTTTTACAAATTTTTCCAGACGGTCATAATCTTTCGGTTTAAAATTATCGTGCAACTGAAGAAAAACCATTCCCAATTTTTCATCAAAATTCAGAACAGCAGTCGCAAACTGCGTTACTACATCGGTAGTATTCAGCAGTCTGCGGAAATGAGAAACCGTATTGGTGATTTTCGGGAAGAATTTGAAATTTTCGGGAGTTTTTTCTTTCCATGTCTGCACCTGTTCGGGAGTGGGCATTCCGTAAAACGTCGCATTCAGCTCAATGGAATTGAACTGCGTGGAATAATAGGAAAGTTCGTCTTTTGTTCCTTTCGGATAAAAACCTTTCAGGTCGGTTTTGTTCCATTTTGCACAACCGACGGAAATGGTTTCCAGTCCGTTTTTGTTTTGTTTCAGAATTTCCAAAGTGCGCGGATGGTCTTTTGGAAGCGTAAAATCGATGATTGACGGGTCTTCTACTTGTCCGAATTTCATTTGGCGTTGAAGTTTAAAATTTAAGGTTGAAAGGTAAGGATTTTTGTTATGATTTTTGCAGGCTTCTCGGTAAAAATTTCAGTTTGCTTGCCACGAATTTCGCCTGTGGTTATTGATATTGAGCCCTTTTCATGGCTCACTGTTTCCGATAAAAAAACTCTGCATATTAATCTACAAAAAACCATTAGATTTTATGATTCTTCGCCAAAAAAATATGGATTTTTAATTCAGAGCCTGTTTAAATTTTACCGAAATTTATTTTTATGCTCATAAAGAATATCTTTGCTATATTTTGATGCTCTTTTGTAACAAAACAAGGCTTGGGGTGATTCAGATTTTTCTTATTTGGTTAATTAAAAATAAATCCGCAAGAACAAAAGCCGCCAGATTTTCCACCACCGGAACTGCACGCGGAAGAACACACGGATCATGACGTCCTTTTCCTTCCACAATCACCGGATTTCCGAATTTATCCACGCTTTCCTGAGGTCTGAGAATTGTCGCAACAGGCTTAAACGCCACACGGAAATAAATATCCATTCCGTTGGAAATGCCACCCTGAATTCCTCCTGAAAGATTGGTTTTGGTCGTAAAATCTTCGTTGAATAAATCGTTATGCTCTTTTCCGGTCATTTTTGCTCCGCAGAAACCACTTCCGTATTCAAAACCTTTTGCGGCATTGATGTTCATCATCGCTTTTGCCAACTCTGCTTGCAATTTCCCGAAAACAGGCTCTCCGATTCCTACGGGGAAATTTTTGACAACACAGGTAATCGTTCCTCCGATTGTATTTCCTTCTTTTTTGATTTCCTTGATTTTTTCAATCATTTTTGAGGCATATTCTTCATCCGGACAACGCACGTCATTGGAATCCGTTTTACTGAAATCCAAATCCTGATACGGTTTTTCGCAGAAAATATCACCAACGGAAGAAACGTAAGCATGAATTTCCACTTCTTTCGGAAGAATTTGTTTTGCCAAAGCTCCTGCTACAACCCAATTCACTGTTTCGCGCGCAGAAGATTTTCCTCCTCCGCGATAATCCCTGATACCGAATTTCTGCTCGTAGGTAAAATCCGCATGGGACGGGCGGAACTGGTCTTTGATATGCCCGTAATCTTTGGATTTTTGATTTTCATTTTCGATGATAAAACCAATAGGCGTTCCCGTAGATTTTCCCTCAAAAAAACCTGAAAGAAATTTCACCGTATCGCTTTCTTTTCGTTGCGTAACAATAGCAGACTGCCCAGGTTTTCTGCGGTCAAGCTGATGCCGGACTTCTTCGAGATTGAGTTCGAGACCTGCCGGAAAATTCGTGATTGTACCTCCGTAAGCCAAACCGTGGCTTTCTCCAAATGTGGAAAGTGTAAGAAAATTGCCTAATGTAAACATAGAGCAAAGATAAGGAAAGTTAATTTTGATTTCAGAATTCTGTTCCTAAAGAAATTGATTGATGTTGTTTTGTTTTGAAAACTAAACAAGATTTGACAACTCAGGCTAAAATTTCACTTTATATATTTACATAAATCATTAATAATCAAATGACTATGCTATATTTTTAGGTTTTTATGGTTTTAAATATATTATTCCAAATCGAATTCGTGGTCTTTCAGGAGCTGAGCCAGCACTTTTTTTGCCCGCATGATACGGATTTTCGCATTGGAAACGGAAATTTTAAGTTCTTCTGCAATTTCTTTAATACTTTTCTCCTCAAAAAAACGAAGACGGATAATATCCTGATAATTGGCATCCATAGATTCCACGATAGACTGGATTTTCTGCTGGTCTTCCTCCGAAATCAGAAGTTCTTCGGGCGATTTTGCAAACTGATTCGGATATTCTCCCAAATCACTTTCCGTTTCTTCGTTTTCCCGACCTTTTTTTCTCCAGAAATCGATAACGGTATTTTGGGCAATGGTGAGAATCCATGTTTTAAACTGAAAATCGGAATCATACAAATCCAGCTTTGAAAGGGTTTTGGAGAAAACATTCACCGTGATTTCGTCCGCAATGTTTTCATCCTGAACTTTTTTCAAGACAAAAGAGAACACATCCAGCCAGAACAGATTAATCAGTTTGGTCTGCGCTTTCTGGTCTTTATTTCTCGCCTCTGCGATGATATTGAAAAGCTGTTTTTTTTCCAATGGTAATTTTATGCTTTAAAAAAATCCATTAAATCCATATAGTTTTTTTGATTCACGCCGTGCCCGCTCATATATTCCCTAAACGTGAAATAACAGTTTAAATCATACAGCAAATCCGCTGATTTTCTGCCCCACTCCAAAGGAATCACCGCATCATCAGTTCCGTGTGAAATGAAAAAACGCAAATGTTCCAGCTTCTTTTTTTCTTTTACCATGCTGCCGAGCAGTTTTTCTTCGGGATAAGCACTCAGGCAGGCAACTTTTGTAAACAATTCGGGATAAGACAAGGCAAGTGCATAGCTCAAAATTCCTCCCTGACTGAATCCGCAGAGATGCGTCCGGTTTCCGGAAAGTCCGTATTGACGGGAAATATTAACCATGCTTTTCAGCAGAGTGTTGAGCGATTCCACCGCCTGCGGAACATCCACGAATTTTTCTGCATCATTAAAACTAATGTCGTACCAACTGTAACCACCGAATTCAGTAGAAAAAGGCGCACGGTAGCTGACGATAATCCAATCTTCCGGAAGCGAGGGAACGAAAGAAAACAAGTCTTCTTCATTGCTTCCATAGCCGTGAAGCAAAAACAAAATAGTCGTTTCCGGCGTGATATTCTGAGGCTCGCGAACGAGGTATTGTAAATCCATAAGAGCAAAGATAGTGAAAAGAGCCAAGTATGGCAAAGACGGAGAGACATGGAGTTGAGGAGACTTTGAGATGAGAGTTATATATTCTTCAAACAATTCCAAACTTCTCCCTTTCCCAAAGTCTCCCTCTCACCAAGTCATTTAAACCGCCGGCAGGACTTTCCCTCTCACTTCCCCGAATCCCACACGTATTCCTTCTTTTTCGGCAAAACCTTTCATGATAACGCTGTCTCCGTTTTCCAGAAATCTGCGTTCCGTACCGTCGGAAAGTTTCAGAGGCTGCTGTCCGCGCCATGTCAGTTCAAGCATAGAGCCGTAAGAATCGGGCGTGCTTCCCGAAATCGTTCCCGAAGCATACATATCACCAACTTCCACGTTACAGCCGTTAATGGTATGATGGGCAAGCTGTTGCACCATATTCCAATACATGTATTTGAAATTGCTTTTGCTGATGAGACTTTCGTAGGAATTTTCAGGTTGCAGGAAAACTTCTAAATGAATGTCGTAATTTTTATTTCCTTCAAATTTCAGATAATCTAAAACTTCCGGATCTTGCTTTGGTGTCGGTGTTCTGAAGGGTTCTAATGCTTCCAGAGTTACCACCCAAGGGGAAACGGAACTGAAAAAATTCTTCCCCAGAAACGGCCCGAGCGGAACATATTCCCAGCTTTGAATATCGCGGGCAGACCAGTCATTGAACAGCACCATTCCGAAAATGGCATCTTCAGCCTCCGCAGTGGAAATACTTTCGCCGTGTTCTGTATTTTTATTAATGATGAAAGCCATTTCAAGCTCAAAATCAAGCTGTTTCGATGCGCCAAAAACGGGAACATCAGAATCCGCAGGTTTCATCTGTCCTTTCGGGCGGTGGAAATCCGTACCGGAAACCACGATAGAAGAAGCTCTGCCGTGATAACCTACGGGAAGATGTTTCCAGTTCGGAAGCAGGGCATTGGCAGGGTCGCGGAACATTTTCCCGACGTTGGTTGCGTGTTCGATACTGCTGTAAAAATCTGTGTAATTCTGTACATGAACGGGCATCATCATTTCTACTTTATCCGGGTCGTAAAAGCAGTCTTGGATGCTTTTTTCATCTTTGGAAAGCACGGAATTTTCCTGAAACAGCTCCTGAAGTTTCAGCCTGACAGCATTGGTAACAGGTTTTCCGAGTTCTATGAATTCGTTCAAAGTGTAGGCTTCAAAAACATTGTCGGAAAGTCCCTCGATTTCTTCAAAATATCCATAGTCGTACAAGGTTGCCAAATCGACAATCTGGTCTCCGATTCTGGTTGAGCAGGCAATGTATTCTTTATTGAAAACTGCTACACCAAAGGGTATATTATAAATGGAAAAATCAGAATCGGGGGAATAATTAATAAAGGATTTCATGTGAATATTTTTATTTTTTTTGGTGAAATTTTATCTGTTAAAGGTACAAAAAAGGCTTAAAGGATTCAACCTTTAAGCCTGATTTTTTATTTTCGATTGTTTTCAGACAAAGCTCATTATTAATTTTAAACTAATTAAATGCTTATGTCATCGTCTTATTTTAAAAATTGAAATTTCCAAAGGGCATTTAATTGACTTCAAAAGAAGCATCAAGTCCTTTGGCGGAATTTCCTCCAACCATCGCTTTGAAAGTTCCCGATTCTGTTACAAATTGTCCGGAATTGTCGTAAAAACCAAGTTCTTTTTCTGTAATCGTAAAGGTAATTGTTTTGGATTCTCCGGATTTGAGGTTTACCAGTTCAAATCCTTTCAACTCTTTTACCGGTCTTGCCACAGATGCAAATTCATCTTGTATATAAAGTTGAACGACCTCTCTTCCTTCGTATTTTCCCGTGTTTTTTAGCGTTACGGTAACCGAAATATTTTCTCCTTTTTCAAATGATTTTTTGCCGATTTTCAGTTCTGAATATTCAAACGTGGTGTAACTCAGCCCAAAACCGAAAGGATACAAAGGCGTTTTTTCGGCATCGGAATAATGACTCCAAAAAACATTATTGTCTTTATCCGTAAAACGACCCGTGCTGAAATGGTTGTAATAAATCGGGATTTGTCCTGCATTTCTCGGAAAGGTCATCGGCAGTTTTCCGCTCGGATTATAATCTCCGTAAAGCACTTGTGCTACTGCATTTCCTGCTTCTGTTCCCAAATGCCACGCTTCTACAATCGCAGGAATGTTTTCTGCCGCCCACGAAATTGCCAAGGGTCTTCCGTTGTTCAGCACCAAAACAATGTTTGGATTTATTTTATAAATTTCTTCCAGAAATTCCTGCTGAAGTCCCGGCAAATCTATATTTGTACGGCTTCTTGCTTCGCCGGAACTGAATCCGTGTTCCCCCAAAACCATTACGACAACATCTGCCGATTTTGCGGCTTTTTTCGCTTCTTCCATTCCGCTTTTATCGTAAATATTATAATGAACTTCGGTTAAAAAAGTGGGTTCTTGTGTCGTTAATTTCGGACCTTCCACAAAACTTAAATTATTGCCTTTATATTGTTGTAGTCCTTCCAAAACAGAAACCGCAGTATTGTCGTCCGAAGCGATTCTCCAACTTCCCAAAGGAGAATTTTTACTTTTTGCCAAAGTTCCAAGCAAAGCAATTTTTTGTCCCGATTTTTTTAGCGGTAAAAGGTTTTTATCGTTTTTCAAAAGAACAATGGATTTTTTTGCCATATCCAAAACCGCTTCGTGATTGGCTTTGCTTCCGATAATTTCTTTTTCTCTTTTTTCGTCCAGGAAACGATACGGGTCGTCAAACAAACCAAGTTCGTATTTCACGCGCAAAATTCTTCTTACCGCATCATCTATAATGTTTTGATTTACTTTTCCTTGCTTCACTAAATCTATCAAATAAGGGAGATAAATTCCGCCTTCCATATCCATATCTGTTCCGGCTTCTACCGCAGATTTTGCCGCCGAAGTTTCATCTTTGGAAAATCCCCAAGGAATCATTTCACGAATGGAAGCCCAATCTGAAATTACAAATCCCGAAAAACCCCATTTATTTTTCAAAATGTCCCGAAGCAGGAATTTATCTGCGCTTGCAGGAATTCCGTTAACGGTATTGAAAGAGGTCATCACGGTTCTAAGTCCGGCATCTACCGCTGATTTGAACGGAGGCAAAATCTGATTATACAACGTATTGCTTCCGATTTCGGCAGCATTATATTCCAAACCGCCTTCCACAAATCCGTATCCGGCGAAATGCTTTGCTGTGGCGGCAATTCTCAACGGGGATTTGAATGTATTGTCCCCCTGAAAACCGCGAACTCTCGCAGCAGCAACTTTGCTTCCCAAAAAAGGGTCTTCTCCTGCTCCTTCCATTACCCTTCCCCATCTTGCATCACGGGAAATATCCATCATCGGTCCGAAAGTCCAGTTGATTCCTGAAGCGGCTGCTTCTGATGCAGCAACTTCTGCGGATTTTTCAATCGCTTTCAAATCCCAGGAAGCGGCTTCTGCCAAAGGAATCGGAGATAATGTTTTGTATCCGTGTATCACATCGAACCCGACAATCAAAGGGATTCCCAAGCGTGTTTGTTCAACCGCTATTTTCTGAACCGAACGAACTTCTTTTACGCCACGAACAGTCAGCATCGAACCGACCAAACCTTTCTTGATGTTTTCATATTTCTGTTCCGCACTTCCTCCGACCGGAGCCGGACCGGTAACGTCCCAAAAACCGTTGTATTGGTTCATTTGTCCCACTTTTTCTTCAATGGTCATTTTCGCCATCAAAGCATCTATCTTTTTTTCAATTTCGGGATTTAGTTTTTGCTGTGCCGTAACGGCAGAAACGGATAATACGCTCATTACTATCGCTGTTAATTTGGTTTTCATACTACTTATTTTATGGGTACTCGCTCGAAAAAGTGGAGGCAGGAAGATTGGCTTTGTTAAACAAATCCGGAACGGCTGTGTTTTTCCAGGCGTATCTCAGTTTTACAGGGTTTTTCACTTCCGGAGATTCTACGATAATCTTGTTATTTTTAATCATTGCCTTTGCAGGATAAAATTTCCCGTCTTCTCCGGCAAGTTCAAACAAATCGGAAGTTTTGTTTTTAAAATACAATCCGTCCGCAAAATCCAAAGTAGCAACGGCTTTTCCTTTTTGGAAATCTATGTTTTTCCACTCAGGACTTTTTACCAATCCTTTGTTGATTTTATAGACCTCTTGGGCAACAAGATTTGCCAAACGTATTCCCACCTGTTTTTTATTTTTCGGATGCAAATCGTCTGCGGGAGAAAAATCCGAAATGACCACCAAACCCGATTGCGGCACTTTTTCCGCAGTAAGGCGTTGCTCATTTCTGATTTTTGCACCGCTGAATCCCCACGTTTCATAAGGCGCAATCTGCACAATGTAAAACGGAAATTCGTATCCTCTTTCCTTTCTCCAAGATTCAATCATAGAACTCAACAGTTCCGAATACAAATCGGGATTTCCGGTATTTGTTTCTCCCTGATACCACAAAACGCCTTTGATTTTATAGTCTTTTGCGGGAGAAATCATCGCATTGTATGCGCTGCTGATTTGCGCCGGATAATATTCCGATACCGAAAGTTTTTTGTAATTTTCCAAAAGTTCCTTTTTCTCGGAAAAAACGTTATTCGGAGTCCATAATTCTGCGGAAGAACCGCCCCAAGCCGCACTGATAATCCCAATCGGAACACCTTTGAGGTCGTCTTGCAAATTCCTGGCAAAGAAATAACCGACGGCACTGAAATTTTTCATCGTTTCGGGAGTGCACGTTGTCCAAGAACCGAAAAAATTGTTTTGCGGAAATTCTGCTGCTGCTTTTTCCACCGTAAAAAGACGGATATTCGGAAAATTCGCTTCTGCGGTTTCTTTTTCGCCGTCAGAAATTCCCCACGCTGCGCTCATTTCCATATTGGATTGCCCCGAAACCAGCCAAACTTCGCCAAGCATTACATTATTCAAAATGATTTCGTTATACCCTTTCAGCGAAATTTTGTAAGGCCCTCCTTCTTTCGGTGTGGGAAAGGTAATTTTAAAAACAGCCCCGTTTCCTGTTGTCGCTTTGTATTCTTTGTCCAAAAAATCGGCGGTTAATGTAATTTCTTCTTTCGGAGACGCATTTCCCCAAATCGTAACTTCCGAATTTCTTTGCAGAACCATATTGTCCGTAAAAATTGCCGGAAGATGAATGTTGGCAAACGCAAAAGCAGATGACAGCAACATTAGCATTTTTATTGTTTTCATAAATAAATTAATTTAACTTATAATACATTTATAAATTTATTTAAACGCAAAGTTCGCAGAAATTATATTTCTTGTTAAACTCATTATTTCTGAGGTTCGCAAAGGCGTTCCACTCAGCAAAAAAACACAAAACCTTTGCTAAGTTTACGCCTTTGCGGTCGAAAATATTCATAATAATTATAAAAAATATTCTTTGCGGTCTCTGCGTTTAAACACTAATAGTTTGAATATTAAATCTTTATAATTTCATATCTAAATACACAACAGATTAGTTTAATAAATTTTTATAAAAATCATACATTTCGTCCGCCATAATTTGGTCGTCTTCTTTGCTTGGATGATAGCCGCAGCCTTTCGGCGACATTTCTTTAAATTCAAAAATCCGGACAGGTTTGTGCTTCGTATCGTTTTTGAAGAAATTTTTCACTTCGTTCAGATATGCTGTAAATTTCTTATTTTTTTCGCCGTTTACCATCGGACTGTTCAAAAGCACGATTTGCGCATTCGAATATTTTTTTTGTATTATTTGTACAAATTCAATGTAGTTTCCGATGTATTTTGATGGGTTGAAAGGAAGCCGTTCTTTTTTGCCGTCTCCATCGGAAAAATCATTCGTTCCCAAACAAATGCTTACAATATCCGGCTGGTAATCGCTACCGAAACGTTCTGCTTCGGAGGTTCGTAAAAATAAAGAATTATACACGTCCGGCAAAATGTTTTCTTCCAGTTTTTCGGTGTTCCAGTTGCGGTACATTCCGTATCCCGAAACCGAACTTAAAAGAAAATCCACATCAAGATTTCTCGAAAGTATGGCTGCATAAGAGAAATACGCATTATGCTGGTCAAACCACTGACCTTGTCCGCAAGGAAGTCCCGATTCGTCATTTCCAAATCCGCAGGTAATGGAATCTCCGATGAATTCTATTTTTTTCTTTACCGACGGTTGGAACGGAACAGCATCAATTCCCGAACCGTCAAAAAAAACTTCACCCATTGCGGCTTCCGTGGCTTTGTAAATTTTGACGGAATGTATTTTTTTTGATGTATCGGAAACTTCGTAGGTGAAATTTTTCAGAGTGTTGTTGTCCACTTTGTACCGCCCGATGTATTTCCCGTCCAGTTCTATGGAAACGTAATTGTAATATCCCTGATACGGAATGTTTTTCAGTCCGAAACTTACGGAATTTCCTTCAAACCGAAATTCTACGGAAGAACCCGGACCAATGAGTTTTCCCTGATTGTAAAAACTTTGAAGAACCCTTCCGTTCCAGAAAAATTTTTGAAGATAATTTCCTTTTTCATCGTATTGACGGAGGTAATCTCTGGTTTTAATTCCGGATTCGCTCAGGTCGGAAATTTTCCATTTTCCTTTGGAAGATGCAGACGGAAAGAGCATTGAGCAGGTTTCTTTCTTGTCGGAAACAGACCAGGTAATCCAACTCAGATGGCGTTTGTTCATCCAATCAAAATATTTGAACCATTCCTCATAATCAAATTTTCCGTCGCCGGTGGCTTCCATTCCTGCGGATTCGGAAACGAAAACCGGGATTCCTTCGGAAAGCGCATTGTCCACTCTTTCCCGGAGTTCCGCTCTGTGAGTTCCTGCGTAAAAATGCATTGTGTACATTATGTTTTTCGCATTTTTTATGGGATTTTTTTGCACCAAATCCAATCTTTGGTCCCATTCCGGACAGCCGACCAAAATGACATTGTCGGGGTCATTTTTTCTGATGACTTTTATGATGTCTTCCGAATATTTTTTAACGTCTTCCCAAGATTGTTTTTCGGGTTCGTTGAAGATTTCGTAAATTATATTGGGATATTTTCCGTATTTTTTTGAAACTTTATCAAAGAAAATTTTTGCCTCATCGGTCAGAATATTATGGCTGTGCCAGTCGATAATGACATAAATCCCCTCTTTGATTGCGGCATTTGCAACGGTTTCTATGCTTTTGTAATTTTCGGCGGGTTTCTGCAAATAGGCTCCGTCCGGCTGGATTCCCATTGGGGCGCGAACCACATTGACGTTCCAGTCTTCTTTCAGCCATTTTACGGTTTTGGCGTTGTAAAATCTCGGATGCCAGTTGCTCCAACCGAAACTCGTCCCGATTAAACGCACGGGATTTCCTTTGGAATCGGATAGTTGTGTTCCTTTTACCTGCAAATTTCCGATGGTTTTTACCGGATTTCCTGCAAAAAACAAACTACCGAGAAGCAGGAAAACCAATACAAAAATTTTTTGATTCGCTATTTTCATATCAGATTTTTGTTTTATAATGTTCGTTGGGCAAATTTCTTAGGATTTCTGCACTTTTTTCCGGTGTAATGTCTCTTTGCGGTTCTGCCATAAGTTCGTAGCCTACCATAAATTTTTTAATTTTTGAGGAACGCAAAAGCGGAGGATAAAAATGATGATGAAACAGCCATTCCGGGTGCTGCTGTTTGTCGGTCGGCGCCTGATGTATGCCTCCGGAATATGGAAAAGAGGTTTCAAAAAGGTTGTCGTATTTGGCTGTAATTATTTTCAGAATTTCTGCATACGAATAGGCTTCATCGTCCTGCATTTCGTCTATTGACGGGATATTCCGTTTGGGAATTATCATTGTTTCAAACGGCCAAACCGCCCAGAACGGAACAAGAACCGCAAAGTGTTTGTTCTCCGAAACGATTCGTTCTTTTTTGATTAATTCCTGCTCCAAATAGTCCAGAAGCATATTTTTTTGGTTTTTATCAAAATAAATTTTAAAATTATCCCCCATTTTTTTGATGAGTGTCGGTATGCTTTTCTGTGCCCAAATCTGGCAATGGGGATGAGGATTGCTGCAACCCATCGTTTCGCCTTTGTTTTCAAAAATCTGCACATTGTTGATGTGTGATAATCCTCCCAAATTTCTGTATTCGGATTGCCAAATTTTGATGACATTATAAATTTGTGAAATCTCCATTTCGGGAAGTGTGATGTTGTGTTTTGGGGAAAAGCAGATGACTTTGTTGATTCCCTGTTCGGGTTCTGCAAGGAAGAAACTGTTGTTTTCCTGATTTTGAGACACATCAATATTCAGCAAAGCCGGAAAATCGTTATTAAAAACATAGACACTGTCGTAACTTTCATTGACATCTCCATTGGAGCGTTTGTTTCCGGGACAGAGGTAACAATCCTGAACGTATTCTGCCAACCGCTCTTCCGTTATTGCCTCCTGCTGCCCTTGCCAAGGGCGGTTTGCTCTCTGTGGCGAAACCAAAATCCATTCATTGAGCAGAGGATTAAATCTCCGATGCGGATGTTCTGTATAATTAAATGAATTCATTTTCAACTGTTTGGGTTCCGTTTGAAATATTTACCGAATAATCTTTAAGTTCAATACCGAATTTCTGCCGATAAGAGGTTTTTATCTCCTCTGTTACAGTCTGCAAGCGGTCTTTTCTTATCAGGCTGATGCTGCAACCTCCGAAACCGCCGCCCATCATTCTGGAACCTATTACGCCTTCTTTTTTCATTATTTCTTCGACAAGAAAATCCAATTCTTCACAACTGACTTCGTATTCTCGTGATAGTCCCAAATGCGTTTGATACATCAGTTTTCCGAATTCTGTGTGGGCGTTTTTTTCCAGTGCTTTCACGGCATCTTTTACACGGGCAATTTCTTTGACAACGTAGATGAGTCTCTGGCATTCTTTTTCGGTTAATTCCTGTTTCAAAGATTCAATTTGTTCTGTTGAAACCGTTCTTAATGTTTGATAATCAGGGAAATGCTTTTTTAGAATTTCTATTCCTCGAAGCACGTCTGCCCGCCTGTCGTTATAGCCCGAAGTCAAATGCGTGTGTTTCACTCCGGAATCCAGAAGGAGAAGCGCATACGAACCAAAATCCAAATTGTAATATTGATATTCCGCCGTCATACAATCCAGTAAAATAACCTGATTTTTTTTACCGAAAACGGAAGCAAACTGGTCCATAATCCCGCATTTTACGCCTGCGAAATTGTGTTCTGTCCATTGTCCCATCAGGGCGATTTCTTTTCCGGAAAATCCTAAATTATAAACGTGATTCAGCAAAAAAGCGAATCCGCAACTTAGTGCGGCAGAAGACGATAATCCTGCGCCAACAGGAAGATTACTGCTAAATGCAACATCTATCCCTGTGGAAAATTTACTTTCTTTTTTTATGTTTTGCAGGATTCCGAGAAAATAGTTTTGCCAGAGATTTTCGGACGGCTGGTGGTTTTCATCTATTTTTATCGAGACCGATTCATTGATATCTGCGGCATAAATCCTTATATCGTTTCGGTTGTTTTTTCTCGCGGAAAAGGCAATATACATATCAATAGCAGCCGGAAGAACAAAACCGTCGTAATTGTCCACGTGTTCTCCTATGAGATTGATTCTGCCGGGGGAAAGCACGTTTGTTTCCGGAGTTTCTCCAAATTGTTTTTTGAAATGATGCTGCGTATTGAGAAGTAAATCCTGCGTGTTCATTTTTTATAAAGTTTCATTTTTTGGGCTTCTTTTTGGAAGAGCGTTTTCTTGTTTTTATAAAATTCCATAAAATCCTTTTCGGAAGAATGCCCTTTGAACGGAAGAAAATATTCCACTTCGCTGCCTCCGGGTTTCAGTCCTGCATTTCTCCAAAAAAGAACGTAGGAAAATTTGTGCTTGTCCAAAACCGGCATCAATACACTGGTAAACCACCGGTTATCGGGAATTTGATTGTATCCGATTTCGCCGATTGCAGGGATTTTGGCGTGAGATTTAGAGGCTTTATCCAAAATGTTCATCCAAGAATCCAGATTTTTGGAAAATTCTTCTCCTTTATCGGCTGAACCTCTTTGATAAGCATCAAAAGAGAGCATATCCGCATATCGGTCGCCGGGATATCTTTTGAGAAAAACTTCCGGCGAATCAAATTCTGTTCCCGTGTTGTAACTCAAAATCAGATTGTGAAGTCCTTTCGTAACTCTTAAATAATCGGCGGAAAATCTGAAAAGTTCGATGTATTCTTCATCGGAAGCAGAGTTTGCACCCCACCAAAACCACGTTCCCGTATGTTCGTGAAAAGGTCGCCAGATTACGGGAATTGCTTCTCCGTTTTTTCCTTTCAGACCCGCTAAAAAATCCGCAATTTTATCCAAATATCCGACAAATTCCGCATAATGTTCTCCTCCCGGAAATACAGATTTTACGGACGTGTTGGAAAAATCCCAGGCGTTTCCACCCGTAATCGGATTGTTGGCGTGCCAACTGAGGGTAATAATTCCGCCTCTTTCGTAAGCATCACGAATGTATTGTTTCATTTTATCAAAAGGAACGTCGTCCAGATTTTTGTCTTTTCCCAATTCCAAACCGCCCAATTCCCAACCGTAAACCGCAGGATAATCTTTCACAATATCTTTCACATCGCTTCTTCCGTCCTGATATTTCCAATAAACGCCGTAAGCCAAATCGTCCTGATGCCCCACGAAATACCCTTTTCCCATTGCTTTGGCTAAGTTTTCGTACAGGATAACGGTTTCCTTGGTTGCCTTATCATCGGATAGTTTAAATTGCGCATTGCAAACGGCGATAAAACACAAAGACATTAATGCTAATATATTTTTCATTTTTTTGATAAAATAAGAGATGAAATTATTTCGTCCTGACCAATCGCAGCAAAAGAATATCCTTTGCAGGAACGCTCGTTTTCAGCGTTTTTTTGGTCGTTCCCAATTCTTGTTTTGTCCAGAGATTGACAAGTTTATAATTCTGAACAGTTGCATCAAATGCTTTTTTGGAAACTTCATCGTCCGTAAATGTATTGGCTTTCCAGTCAAAACTAAACTCTTTTGCAGATTTGTCCCTGTTTAAAAATGCGACCGCCCAGTCTCCGTTTTCAAGAGGTTTGAAAAATATTTCAAATTCGCCTTCGTCTTTGTATTTCAATGCCTGAACTCCCAGTTTGTCCTGATTCAAAGCGATAACCTCTCTGTTGGTAAGGATTTTTCGGGTTTCTTCGTTCATATTTCTCAAATCATTTCCTGCGATAAGCGGTGCCGAAAGCATTGCCCACATCGAGAAATGTGCGCGGTCTTCATTGGGCGTTAATGCGCCGTTTCCGACTTCCAGCATATCGGGGTCGTTCCAATGTCCCGGACCGGCATATTTTCTGAGACCTTCCTGCATATCCAGAATCTGCATTGTTCCAAAGGCTTTCCAAGAGCCGTGGTCTTTGATGCAATCAAAACAATTATAAATATCTCCGGTTGTTCGCCAAAGATGACCCACATTTTCTGCCCATTCCCAAGGTTTGCTGTCTCCCCATTCGCAAATGCTCAGAACGATTGGTTTTCCTGCTTTTTTCAGTGCCGCCGTAAAGGTTTTGTACGCACCTTCCGCTTTTAATCCTTCTGTGTTGCACCAGTCGTATTTCACGTAATCAATTCCCCATTCTGCATACGTTTTTGCATCTTGAAATTCGTAGCCGCGGCTTCCCGGTCTTCCTCCGCAAGTCATTGAACCTGCATCTGAATAGATTCCGATTTTCAATCCTTTGGAATGAATATAATCGGCAAGGGCTTTCATTCCCGAAGGAAAACGCTGCGGATTGGGGTGGATAAATCCGTTTTCGTCCCGGTCTCCGTGCCAGCAGTCGTCAATGTTGATATAGGTGTATCCCGCATCTTTCATTCCCGAAGAAACCATTGCATCTGCCATTTCTTTGATAAGGTTTTCATCTACATTGCAGGCAAATTTGTTCCAACTGTTCCAGCCCATCGGCGGTGTTAATGCCAAATCCGGAAATTTGGTATAGTCCTGCTGATAATTATTCCCCTGAGAAAACACATTGATTGCACTTGCAATCATCAAACTTAATAAGGTTTTTTTCATAATATTTTTACTTGGTGTAATGCCTTAAATTTCAGAGTTAAGTCTTCTACAAACATACTTCCTGCTGCATCATTTGGAGTAATCATTATTCTCTTTTTCTGCAATTTTATTGTATGCTTCCTGATTGAGTGCCGTTATTCTGATGTCGTCAAAATAAAAAGTTCCGGTACATTCCGATAGCGCCAGCATCAGTTTTCCTATACGAATCTTGTTTACGGGAATCAATTTTTTAAATTCCGTCCAAGCGGTTGTTCCGTCCAGAGAAGCAATATTTTCTGCTTTTCCGCCCATTTCCACAATCATTACGGCTTTGTTCCAATCGCTTTTTCCTTTTTCGACGCCGTCTGTTTTCAGCCAGCCGGAAACTTCTATTGCCACCGTATTTTTAGGAATTGAAAACTCCTGATACACGCCTTTCCACTGCGGTGATGTATATTCCGTAATGCTTCCGCTTTTTGCTCCCGATTTTTTGGTGTAAGGCGAAATGGTAAGAATGTCTTCGCCGTTCCAAAATTCTTTATCCGTTTCAAAACCGCCGTTGTCGATGAGGTTTTTCTGACCAAAAACGGGAATTGCCAGAGCAAAAGATAACATAAAAAACAGGTTTTTCATTGTATATTATTTTAGTCGTTTTAAAATTTCAAGACACGCTCTTGCGTTGTGATAAGGACATTTCCAGAAACCGGCTTTGTCTTTCTCTATTTTATTATAATTTTTATCAACACCCCAAAACCATTCTCCGTTTTCTTTATCGATGATGAATTTTTCGGTAAAATTCCAATTTTTTTCAAAAATTTCAAGATATTTTTTATCGTTTGTCAGTTGATAGGCATTCACAAAACCAATCCACGATTCTGCCTGAACCCACCAATGTTTTTCGGTGGTCAGTTCTTTTTTTTCGGGGTCAAATTCATACCAAAGTCCGCCGTCTTGGTCAATTCCCTGCAAGGTAACTTCCGCCATTTTTACGGCGTAATTTTTATACTTTCTGATGAGATTTTCGTCCCCCGAAATTTCTGCGCACCATTGCAAAAGCCAAGCCGCTTCGATGTCGTGTCCGTATGAAATCACGTCTTTTTTCTCGTTCCAATGTTCATCGAAAAAAAGTTTCAGATGCCAAGAATTTTTGTCGATAAAATACTTGTCGATAATTTCTAAAAGATGAACGATATTTTGTCTTAATTCCTCATTTTTCCAAACCTGATAAAGATTCGCAAAAGCCTCAACAATATGAAGATGCGTGTTCATCGTTTTCTTTTCGTTGGCATCTTTTTCGCTCAATCTTACATCTTCTATTTCGTTCCAATCTTCCGTATATGCCTCAAAATATCCGCCTTTTTCCTTGTCAAAACTATGATTATGAATGCTTTGGTAAAGCAAAATTGCCAAATCCAAAGCGTCTTTGTTTTCGGAAATTTTGTAAAATTCGCTCAGTCCGTATATTACAAAAGCAAGGGCATACATCTGGTTTTTGGTGTCTTTCGGCGTTCCGTCTGCATTGATGCTCCAATAAATTCCGCCAAATTTCGGGTTGAAAAATTTGGTTTTAATTTCTTCAAAAGCGCGCACTGCAATCGCCAAATGCTCCGGATTTTTGGTAACGGGAAACGCCGCAGAAAACGCCCACAAAATGCGTCCATACATTACCGAACCTTTTTCCGCTTTATCGTTTTTGTTTTCTTCAAAATCAATTTCGCCGATAAAACCGCCGTGTTTTTCGTCAATCGTATTTCCTGCCCAATAATTGAGAATATTGGATAATTCTTGTTTAATATTTTTAATGAAATCTAAATTCATTTTTGAATAATTTTAACGCAAAGCCCGCAAAATTTTTTTTGAAATTATTGAGAATATTTTAGAAATTTTTCTCCCCTTTGGGGAAGGGGGCTTTTATTATTTTCTACAATGCTAATAATGGTTTGCACCGATTCGTAAGACGTGAGTTTGTCTTCCGAAGTATGGATGCAATAATCCACCAACTGCGCAACAGAAGACGTTGCAACGTGCATTCTGGTATCGGAAGAAGCGTAATAAATAAAGACTTTTCCGTCCTCATCAGCAATCCAGCCGTTGGAAAACACGACATTGGAAACATCGCCGATTCTTTCCTGATTTTCGGGTGCTAAAAAATATCCGGCAGGTTTGTAAATGACTTTCCCCAAATCCTGCAAATCCGTCATAAACAGATACAAAACATAACGCAATCCGGCAGCGGTATTTCTCACGCCGTGAGCCAGATGAAGCCAGCCTTTTTCGGTTTTTACAGGTGCGGGACCAAGTCCGTTTTTCAGTTCGTAAACCGTGTGATAGGTTTTTCCGTAGATGATATTTTCGTTTTCTACAACGGGATTTTCCATATTTTTTACAAATCCGAGCCCGATTCCGCCGCCGTTTCCGACATCAATAAATCCGTCTTGCGGACGCGTGTAAAGGGCGTATTTTCCGTCCACAAATTCGGGGTGAAGCACCACATTTCTCTGCTGTCCCGTATTGGAAATCAAATCGGGAAGTCTTTCCCAATGGATTAAATCTTTTGTTCTCACAATTCCTGCATTGGCAATCGCCTGGGAAGTGTCGCCTTTCGGTGCGTTCGGGTCTTTTCTTTCGGTGCAGAAAATGCCGTAAACAAAACCATCTTCGTGATTGACCAAACGCATATCGTAAACATTGGTGTCGGGATTTCCTTCAATTTGAGGAATCACAATCGGCTTTTCCCAAAATCTGAATTGGTCGATTCCGTTTTCGGATTCTGCAATGGCGAAAAACGATTTTCTGTCGTACCCTTCCACACGAACTGCGAGAATGTATTTTCCGTTCCATTTCATTGCGCCTGCGTTGAAAGCGGCATTAATCCCGAAACGTTCCATAAAAAACGGGTTCGTTTCTTCATTAAAATCATATCGCCATTCCAACGGTGTGTGCGCAGCCGTTACAACAGGGTTTTGGTATCGTGTGAAAATTCCGTTTCCTGCTTCATCGGCAGGAGAATTTTTCTGTGAGATTAATTTTTCAAATTCTTCTGTAACCGCATTTTTTCGGGTTGTGAATAAATCGCTCATTTTTATATTTTAAAATTTTTCGTTTATTTTATTTAATCGCAAAGTCCGCAAAGATTTTTTTAATTTATTGAAAATATTTTTCGCTCGCTAAGGCACTTCATTCAGCAATGGTAAAATATTTTTATTGCTGAGTGTAACGCCGTTGCGACCGAAATTTTTTCATTTTTAAAATTAAATTCTCTTGTGTTCGTTGCGTTTATTTTAATTCTTAATTTTTTAATTCTTTAATTCTTTTTTCGTTCAGTTGCCGGGTAATTTCTTTTACTTTTTTGTCGGAAAGCGGATAAAACATCATTCCCAAAAATGCCAAAACACAACAGATTGCGGGTAAAATGCTTATCATCAATCGCTCGCCGAAAATGGTTTGTGAAGATTGAGAAACGGCATCGGGAACGTAATTGAAATAAGCCAAAATCCAGCCGCTCATTGCTGCTCCCAAAGCCCAGCCCAGTTTCTGCGACATTGATGAAGACGAGAAAATAAGACCTGTTGCACGTCTTCCTGTCAGTAATTCCTGATGGTCCACAATATCGGCAAACATCGACCAAAGCAGGGGCAAAACGTATCCCGCAAAAACAGAAATCAAAAATTGAAGTGCCAAAATCAACGCCAGATTATTTGGAACGAAGTAAAATGCAACGCTCAAAACACCCGCCAAAAAAATAGAAATCATATAGGTTTTTTTCTTCCCGAATTTTGCAGACAAAGACGGCGCGGCAATGACGCCCAACAAATTCGCAGCCTGACCAACCAAAAAATAAATCGTGGTAATATCCCAACCTGTTCCCGCCATTTTGTAATTCATTTTTACAAAATCACGGAAATAATAAATCGCAACGCTGTCCCGAACGGCATTGAACAACAACGCCGCCAAACCTGTCGCCACCAAAATCCACCAAGGTCTGTTGTGGAACAGATTTTTCAAATCGGTTTTTATGGAAACATTGTCTTCGGTTTCAATCTGCTGAACGCGTTCTTTCGTCCAACTAAAACACAGCAAAAAGAGAACAACGCAAAGCAGACCAATTATGCCGACTCCCAAAGTCCACGCAATTCCCGAAGTGCTGACAGAAGCATCAACCGCATTTTTTGTTTTTTCAAAATTTTCGGCATCAAAGGTTTTTGCAAAGAAATCAATGAGCGGCTGCAAAAGCATAAAGGTAACGAAACTCCCGATAAATGCAAAGGACATTCGGTATGATGAAAGCGAATTTCTCTCGTCGGGATTTGCAGAAATCGAGCCCAAAAGCGATGCGTAAGGAACGTTGATGAGCGAATAAACAATCATCATCAGCGAATAAGTAATGTAAGCGTAAACGAGTTTTCCGCCGCTTGAAAAATCGGGAACAAAAAACGTGATAACACCCATTACCGCAAACGGAAGTGCAAACCAAAGCAAATACGGACGGTATTTTCCGAATTTGGATTTTGTCCGGTCTGCCATAATTCCTACAAAAACATCGAAAAACGAATCCCAAAGTCTTGCAATGAGAAACATCGTTCCGGCTGCTGCTGCCGTAATCCCGAAAACGTCGGTGTAGAAAAACAGGGAATACATTCCGAAAATTTTCCAAAACATTGATGAGGCGGCATCTCCGAAACCGTAACCGATTTTTTCTTTTATGCTAACAGCCCCCGTCCCCAAAGGGGAGAAACTGCTGATATTTTGTTTATTATTTTGCATTTGAATTTTTATTTTTTATAAATTTTTTTAATTTTTAAAAAGTCATTTTGTCGGAATTTTCTCCCCTTTGGGGACGGGGGCTTTATTTTGAATACTTTCTAATCATTTCCCAAGTTGATGTGTCGCTGTCGAAAACGGCGTTCAAACCTTGTTCTTCCATTGGCGGGTCGCCCATATAATCGTCGCCTTTTTTCCAGAAAATCTGGTTGGGAATCGGTCGGGAAATTCCGCCGAACGCCCAAAAAGAACTTCCCGCAAATGCTCCGTTTTTAAATTTTTCGCTTTGCCAGAGTTCAAAAACCGCTTCATAATAATCGTTTCTGAGATTTGTGGTGAAATTGATGTCGAAAGAATGATGGTCTCTCGGGAAACCAAATTCTTCCAAAACCAAAGGTTTTTTGAGTTCTTCGGCAACGGAAATATGTTTTCTGATGTAATCCAGCGTTTTGGTTTTTGTATTTTCAAAACCTTCGTTCATTTTATCTTTCTCGAACCAGCCCCAGTTTTTGGGCCAAATGTGAATCGTAAGATAGTCTATATTTTTATCGGCGTGATTTTCTTTGTAAAGTGCCATATTTTCGGTTCCCATTTCGCCCTCGCTTCCTGTGGTTACGAGATGTTTTTTGTCCAAAGATTTGATAAAAGCCGCCGTTCCTGCAATGAATTTTTTGTAATTTTCGTTGGCAGCAGGGCGCATTGGTCTCGGTTCGTTGGCGATTTCCCAAGCCATAATGCTTTTATCTTTTTTGTATGGTCTTCCGTTGACGGAATTTTTTCGGTTAATGATTCTTTCCACCTGAACTTTGTATTGATTGATACATTCTTCGCAGGAATAAAACTGTGAAGTCAAATCTCTCAATTCGTCCCAATTTTGTGCGCGTTTCAGGGTTTCGTTGTCGATTTTTCCGTTCCAATTCAGGTATTGCAAAAAACCGCCGCTCCATTCCCAATTATTCGAGAGAAACAAAACGACCTTGAAATTCCGTTTTGCGGCTTCGTCCAAAAGAATGTCCAACCCTTTCAGATTTTCATCATTAAATTTTCCTTTTTCGTATTGAAAACTCGGTTCTACACGATTGACCCCGTTGATTTTTCCGCTTCCTTCCACGCCTGCCAAAACACGGATATTGGTAACGTTTTGTGATTTCAAAAAATCCAATTCTTTCCGCAAACGCTCAATTCCTTTTTTCGGATTTTTCTCCAAACCAAGATAGGAAGCATACCAAAAATTGGCTCCTACAAAGTAATAAGGCTGATTTTTATGATAAAACTGATTATTTCTTACCTTGATAAAACTTTGGGCAAAAACCCCGTTTGATACACTGAATAAGGATAATAATAAAATTTTTAGGAACGAATTCATAGAATAATTCATTAACATTTAATTAATATCAAATATATTTACATAAGTTTGTAAAAGATAATATTATTTTGTCATTTTTATATATAAATCATTCAAAAATAATATAAAACTCTGTTTTTCAATTAATTAAAAATAATACATTATGGACAAAAATTCAAATATCTTAAGAGAAATCCTGACCATCTCTCCCGATGAGAGTTTTTTGGTTTTTGACCGCATCAAAAGTACGTTTGATTTTCCCGTTCATTACCATCCGGAGATAGAAATCAACTTCATTTACAAAGGGAAAGGCAACAAAAGAATGGTTGGCGACCACATCGGGGAAATAGACAATCTTGAACTGGTAATGGTAGGGCCGCATCTGCCCCACTGCTGGGATAATTATAAGTGTAAAACCAAAAAAATTCACGAAATAACGATTCAGTTTAATCAGGATTTTTTTGACCAGTCTCTGATGAAGCGCAGGATTATGAAGCCTATAGACAATCTTGTAAAAGATTCAATCCGCGGTATTTTGTTTTCCCGGGAAACTGCAGAAAAACTTAAAGATAATTTTTTGAACCTTTCCAAACTAAAAGGTTTTGAGGCTTTTATGGAGATGCTTGCCATACTGCATGAACTTGCAATCGCAGAAAATACTACGATTTTGTCTTCTTACAGCATTGAACAGGAAACCTTTGCGGATAATGACAATATGAAGCTGATTCACGATTACGTACATACTAATTTTGACAAAAAAATCACTCTGGAGAATGTAGCATCCGTTTCAAATATGAGTACGGTAACTTTTAACAGATTTATCAAAAAAAGAACCGGAAAAACCTTCGTCAATTACCTAAATGAAATAAGGGTAGGATATGCCGCAAGGTGGCTGATAGAAAAGGATTCAACGGTTTCTGAGATTGCATTTGAGTCCGGCTTTAATAATATTGCGAATTTCAACAAAATATTCAAGACACTGAAAAAGTGTACGCCTTCAGAATTCAAATCACGTTTTACGGGAATTAAAAAAATCCAGTAAACACAGTTTTTTGGGAAATTTTAGAAATTCGGAGGTGCAGACGTGAAATTTTGTTAAAAAAAAATTAAAATTAAACCTCAATTTTATCATATTTATCGTCTTTACTTCTCAAAATTGCATTACAAAACCCGATATATGAGAAAAAAGTATTGTTTTTTTTTGAAATTTTTATGATTTGATTTTATGTTTAAATTCCTGTAATTAAAGGGGTTGTTATGGTTTTTTATGAATGAAAAAATGAATGCGGGTAGAAATAATACTGAATTATGATAAAATAATATTAATAGCCAATGATGTCAATAATTAGATTTGCTGTTAATGTAAACTGAATGTTAACTCAACTAAAAATATTAATTCTTTTCAGTGTTAATTATGAGAAAAATAAACAATCCACTACCCAATCCCGTTTCGCGGAACAAAGCAGCGTTATTTTTTGCTTTGACATTTCTGCCACTGGGATTAATGAATGCACAGAAATCCAAAAAGGATACTCTGAAAGAAAAAACCATTGAAGAAGTCGTACTGGTAAACATCGGGTACGGCAAGGTAAAGAAGGAACAGGTGAATAGTTCTGTTTCTACTGTAAAAAAAGAAGACATACAAAATCTTCAGCAGGTAAGTGTGGACCAGATGCTGCAAGGTAAAGCATCCGGTGTAACGGTTGTAAATAATTCCGGCCAGCCCGGAAGTTCGGCTTCCGTAAGAGTAAGAGGAACAGGTTCTCTTACCGGAAGCAATGAACCGCTTTACATTATAGACGGAGTTCCTTTTTCCGGAGATGCCACCAACAAATCAACATCGGGAAGGCCTATTGCCGGCTCGGATTTTACTTCCCAAGGAAATAATGCGGTGAGCCCATTGGCACTGATTAATCCCGGTGATATAGAGAATATAGAAATCCTGAAAGATGCTGCCGCTACTGCAATCTATGGTTCAAGAGGAGCCAACGGAGTGGTCATCATCACTACAAAATCGGGAAAAAAAGGGCAAGGAAAGCTGACCTACGACTACACAATGTCCTTGCAAACTCCAGCGAAATATCTGGATATGATGAATCTTCAAGAATATGCAAGACTGCAAAACGCACTGACGGCAATCTACGGACTGGAGCCGCGTCAGGATTTTTTACATCCCGAACTATTAGGGCAGGGAACAAACTGGCAGCGAGAATTGTTTCAGACTGCAGCAATGCAGAATCATCAATTATCGTTCTCGGGAGGAAACGAAAACTCCACCTATTATATTTCTGCCGGATATTTAGACCAAGATGGGATTGTGATAGGGTCAGGATTTAAAAGATATTCTTTCCGTACCAATTTGGACACCAAAGTGAAAAGCTGGCTGAAAACGGGCGTTAACTTCTCTGCTTCCGTTACCGATGAAGACGTTACTTTGAACGGAAGTTATAACGGACTTGTGGCAACGGCTTTGCTGATGGCTCCCGATGTGCCTGTACGAAACCCGGACGGAAGCTATGCTGGTGCGCCTCAAAATGATGCTTCAGCATTTATCAATCCGGTTGCTTTGGCGTTGAGTAAAACCAACAACCTTATCAGAAAAAATTTCTTTGGTAATCTGTATGCCGAAGCGACTTTAACGAAAGGATTAACTTATAGATTAGAGTTGGGCGGAAACACGGAGTTTGCAGATAACAGAGAGTTTACTCCGAGTTATGAATGGGGACAATCCGTCAATGAATATGCAGACCTTTATGTAAGAAAAAACGATTATTATTCCTGGAATCTTAAGAATATTCTGAATTACAACAGGACTTTCGGAAAGCACGACATCAATGCACTTTTGGGGCAGGAAGCGATGTTTTCCAAATGGCAGGGAGTCCAGATGTACGGAACTGGTTTTGTCAGTAATTCCATACCATCTCTTTCGGTAGCAGACCCAGATACGATTAGCGGAACGGAATATTTTGGGAAACAAAGTATGATTTCATTGTTCGCCCGATTGGTTTACACCTACGACCAGCGATACAGCATTACAGCATCTTACAGGGCGGACGGTTCTTCAAAATTTGACAGCGGTAATAAATGGGGATTTTTCCCGGGATTATCCGGCTCCTGGAATATTGCCAAAGAATCCTTTATGGAAAATGCAAGGCATTATATCAATACTCTGAAACTTAAAGCAGGATACGGAACAACAGGGAATCAGCAAGTAGGGAACTATTTGTACGGAACCTCCATCAGTGCAACAGGTACAGGATTAGGTACCGGTTTTATGATTAGTAATATCCTGAATCCGGATTTACAGTGGGAAACACAAAAACAAACTAATCTCGGAGTAGACTTAGCATTTTTATCAAACAGATTAACAGCCTCTTTTGACTGGTACAACAAAATATCTTCGGACTTTTTATACCAAAACCCACTACCCGACTATGTTACAGGAGGACAAAGTTGGGAAGGCGGCGTAGCCGCTCCTACCGTGAATATGGGAGAAATGCAGAATAAAGGATATGACATCAGTATAGGTTATACTACGAAAGGAAATAAAGATTTCACTTGGTCTTCCAATTTCAATTTTTCTCATTACAAGAATACCGTTAGTGAATTAGCGGTTGATAATCTTACAAAAACGATAAATACGAACGGCTATCTTAATATCACCGCTACCCAGACACTTCAAGGGTTGCCAATGGGACAATTCTACGGATATATTGCGGACGGGATTTTCAGAAATGATTCAGAAATCACCAGTGGTTTAACCTATTTCGGAAGCACTCCGCAATTAGGAGATGTAAAATATGTAGATGTCAGCGGAGACGGAATCATTAATGAATCCGACAGAACTTTTATCGGTTCGCCGCATCCTGATTTTACGTTTGGATTTACCAATAATTTCAGATACAAATTCTTTGATTTCTCGGTTTTTGTTCAGGGTTCTTATGGTAATGATATTATCAACCTTACCAAAAGACTTGGAACGTCTCTTACCGGCCTGTACAGAAATCAGTTGAGCGAAGCAGCGGATTATTGGTCTGCAGACAATCCGAATGCATCAAATCCAAGACCCGTTGCGGCCGAAGACCATCCGAATCTTTTTCTTTCTTCAAGACATGTTGAAGACGGCTCGTATCTGAGAATTCAGAATGTAACATTAGGATTTACCGTACCGAAAGATTTTACCGAAAAATACAGACTTAATAAATTAAGATTTTTCGTATCGGCACAAAATCTTTATACCATTACGGATTATTCGGGTTATGACCCTGAAGTAGGCTCTATTAATCAAGATGCATTGGTTACGGGAATTGACAACGGGCGGTATCCGACACCAAGAGTTTTTTCAATGGGACTTAATGTAGAATTTTAAAAAAATAGTAAAATGAAGACAAATAAAATACATAAAGCATTTGTGATAGGTATAATGATTCTTGCGGCTTATACTTCCACAGGCTGCAGTGATGAAACTTTTCTTGATACTCCTCCGGAAGATTCCTACAGTATGGATACCTTCTATAAAACTGATGAGGAAGTGAGGGCAAGCACCAATCATTTATACGGAAAGCCGTGGTTTAATTATTACAACAAGGCAATTTGGTCTATTCTGGAAATTGGCGCAGGAAATTCCTTTTCCTATTCAAGTGATGTAACCTCTTTCAAAAGTTTTGAAGTTTTCAGTACCAATGAGAGAATTGCAGAAGCATGGAAATCCAATTATGCAATCGTGGCACAAGCCAATACATTAATCAACCATCTCAACAATACCGTTAGTGCCAATCCTAATATCACGCCAAGCGTTTTAAATAATGCCATCGGAGAAGCAAGGTTAATGAGAGCAGTTGCCTATTTCAACCTTGTAAGATTATGGGGGCCGGTGCCTGTGTTCACGGACAATCTTGTAGTAGCCAACAACCCGCAAATCAATACAATCGTTGTAGAAGATATTTACAAATTCATCGAAAACGATTTGATATTTGCCTCAGAAAACCTGGAATCAAAAATAAGAAGCAGTAATTATTCAGGAAACGGTCACGCCTCAAAAGGTACGGCAAAATCCCTTTTGGCAAAAGTATATCTTTATCAAAAGAAGTATGATTTGGCAAAAACTCTTGCTAAGGAGGTGATTGACAGCGGAGAATTTAAACTGTACGGAGGCAGCAGCCTGTCCGATAAATCGTATGGCGACCTTTTTCTTACAGCCAACAACAATAATGAAGAATCCGTGCTCGCTGTACAATGGGCGGTAACAGGCGCATACGGAACTGCAAATAATTGCAACACCCAGTTTGCTTATTCTGCGGATATTAATGCGGCAACCTACGGCGGTGTATTTGCACCATCAATGGATCTTATCAATAATACATTCGATAACGTTGATAAAAGAAAAAAAGAAACCATTATGCTTCCGGGAGATTATTACGCAAATATCCTCTCCAACAGCGGCGGATTAACGGTTCCGAGTGATATTAATGCACAAAATACCGGTGCCGGAATCAAAAAATATGTCGTCGGAAAAGCGTACGAAAACACCGGCGGTGCCGATGAATGGGGAATGATGGCAAACAACACCTATATTATGAGGTATGCCGATGTCCTGCTGATATACGCAGAAGCCGTTTTAGGAAGCGGAGAGAGCACTTCGGATGCTTCAGCTTTGGATGCGTTCAATCAGGTGAGAACACGGGCAGGTCTGCAACCAGTAACCTCATTCACCAAATTGGATATGCTGAAAGAAAGAAGATGCGAGTTCGCTTTAGAGGGCGAATATTGGTTTGATTTGGGCAGATACAACAGGGCGGAAGCCATCTCAATTATGGCGGCGCAAAACAGAGGAGATAAAAACTGGGCAGTTTATTACACACCCAACGACTCCGATTTTCTGATGCCGTATCCGGACGCAGAAGTTGCCAAAAACCCTAAATTACTGGAAGCACCAATATCCTATAATTTTTAAATTCAAAAAAAAATGGAAAGAAAAAGAATTTTTCACTTTTGCATCATTATTTTAATGATGATTTCAGGAGCATTTGTAACAAACTCCTGCACAGATGACGAAGATATTAACCTGAACCCGGTTATAACAAGTGTGAATGATATTGTAAACAATCTTCCCGTAACACAAGGGTATCGTGAAAATATGTACATCATCCACGGAGCAAGACTGGACAACACGACCGAAGTATATTTTAATGGAGTATTGGCGCAGTATAATCCCGCTTTATCCACCTATTCCAACGTATTTGTAATAATCCCGGAAGACGCTCCTTATGGAATTGATGATCAAGAGATTAAACTTGTTACAACTACGGGTTCTACAACGTATGAATTTACGATAGCTCCACCGGCTCCGAGTTTTAAGAGTTTTCAACCTGTAAATGCTGCCGATGGAGAGCAGATTACCATCTACGGAAACTATTTCGTGAATCCCGTTGTAACAGTGGGAGGCATCGAAGCCACAATTGTTTCGTACACCGAAACCCAAATTGTTGCCACACTTCCGGCTGGCTCTCAGGATAAAAAAGTAATGGTAACGACCTCAGCGGGTTCTACGGAATGGGGAACAGCGGTTGGTACTGCTATTTATGATGATGCCTTTTATGCTCCTTGGAATATCTCATCTTGGAACGGACATGAATATGTAACAGATTTTGACGGTGCTTTTCAGGGAAGTGTTTACATCAAAAAAACAATTCCGGCATGGGGAAATCTTCAAAGCGATTGGATATACGATACAGTGCCGATTACCAAATATAAAGGAATTAAATTCGCTGTACGTTCAGACAGTCCCGGAAAAGTAGTATTTCTTTTCAATGGTCAGTATTGGGGAGATGCCACCAGAGCCATCAATACATCAAAAGAATGGACGGAGTATGAGTACACTTGGGCGGATTTAGGAAATCCCTCTGTCGTGCAATTTATAGGTTTTCAGGAATTTTCGGGTTCGGAGAACAATTATTACTTTGATAATTTCAGCTATATTACCGAATAAAATAAATTCAGTTTCTCACAAACAAATAGTTTCATAAATAAGCCGGGTCATAAGATTCGGCTTATTATGAATTAAGATGATTTTATTCACTTATCTCTTTTACTAATAGAGGCTTCGACAGGCTCAGCCTGACAACGCTGATAATTATGAGTTTAGTGTTAGCGATGTCCCCCTGAGCCTGTCGAAGGGTTTATGTTAAAAAAATGCTTTATTAATCGTTATTATGAATATTAATAAAAAGGATAAGTCAATGATTTTAATAACCCGCAGCCCGAATCTCCAAATTTTACATTATGCGTAAAAATTTAACAAAAATATTTTATTTAATACTTCTATTGACCTCTTTTCGGCTATTCTCTCAAAACCCCGTAAGAGAAAAAATAAATATCGATAAAGGGTGGAAATTTGCTTTCGGACATCAATACGATACGGAAAAGGATTTCAATCACGATACCTCCTATTTTTCATATTTGGCAAAAACCGGTTATGCCGACGGTCCCGCCTCTCCCAAATTTGATGACAGAGCCTGGCGAAAATTAGACATTCCTCACGATTGGGCAGTAGAACAGCCGTTTAGCAAAAATGCCAGTCCCAGCCACGGTTTTAAAGCAGCAGGAAAAGGATTTTCCGAAAAAAATACAGGCTGGTACAGGAAAATATTGGAGATTCCTCAAAGCGATTTGGGAAAAGTGATTACCTTAAAATTTGACGGTGTTTTCAGAAATTCAAAAGTTTTTTTCAATGGTCATTATCTCGGCACGGAAGAAAGCGGATACAACGGTTTTGAATACGATATAACCTCTTACATTAATTATGGAAGTGAGAATGTTGTTGCAGTTCGGGTAGATGCGTCGATGGAAGAAGGCTGGTATTACGAAGGTGCGGGAATTTACCGCCACGTCTATTTGGAAAAAACCAACCAACTGAGAGTGAAAACCGACGGAACATTCGTTTATACTGAAAAGGTTGATGCACAGAAAGCAAACCTGAAAATCGCACTCAATATAGAAAACAAAGGGCATTACAAAGGAAAAATAGAAATCGTACAGGAAATTCTGGACAATACCGGCGAAAAAGTCGCTTCATTTTCAGAACTGTCGGAAGCCCCCGAATTTTATCAAAACAAAGAGATTTTTCAGAAAATCTCAATAAACCAACCCAAATTATGGGATATTGATACGCCGAATTTGTATAAATTAATCACCAAAATCGTATATGAAAATAAAATTTCAGATACATACACGACCACTTTTGGAGTAAGAACCATACATTTTGATGCCGAAAAAGGTTTTTTTCTGAATGGAAAAAACATTAAACTGAAAGGCACAAACAACCATCAGGATTATGCCGGAGTTGGTGTGGCAGCACCCGATGAACTGCACTATTTCCGAATAAAAAAATTGAAAGAAATGGGAAGTAACGCCTACCGAACTTCTCATCATCCTCCCGCTTCGGAACTATTGAATGCCTGCGACGAACTGGGAATGTTGGTCATTGATGAATCCAGACTGATGGGAATTAATGATATTCATCTCAATAATTTAAAATACCTTATTGAAAGAGACCGAAATCACCCAAGCGTTATCTGTTGGTCTGTCGGAAATGAAGAATGGATGATTGAGGGAAATATTACGGGAGAGCGGATTGCATCAACCTTGCAGGATTACGCAAAAAAAATAGATGCTACCCGCCCTGTTACGATAGGAATCAGCAGTGGTTTCAAAAGCGGAATATCTTCCGTGGTGGAAATAATGGGATACAATTATCTTGGCAATGGAGATATAGACGCACATCGGAAAGAATTTCCCAATCAGCCGGGAATGGGAACGGAAGAAGGTTCTACTTTTGCGACAAGAGGTGTCTATTTTACGGACGATTCTCAAAATTATAAAAGTGCCTACGACCAAAAGCCGAGACCTACTTTTTACAGCATTCAGGAAGGTTGGAAATTCTATGCAGAAAGACCCTATCTTGCCGGAATGTTTATTTGGACAGGTTTTGATTATCGGGGCGAACCAACACCTTACGGCTGGCCGTCCGTCAATTCCTATTTTGGAATGATGGATACTTGCGGATTTCCCAAAGACAACGTCTATTATCTGAAATCGTGGTGGGGAAAAGAGCCTGTTTTACACCTTTTCCCGCATTGGAACTGGCAGGGAATGGAAGGAAAGGAAATTGATGTCTGGGTCTATTCCAATGCTGATGAAGTTGAACTTTTTCTCAATAAAAAAAGTTTGGGAAAAAAGAAAATGGAAACCAACGGACATCTTTCGTGGCAAGTTCCTTATCAGAAAGGAAATATAGAAGCAGTCGGCTACAAAAACGGTAAAAAAATATTGTATTCGGCAGAAAAAACAACAGATACTCCGCAAAATATCTCTATGAAAAGCCACAAAAACCACCTTGTAACCGATACCGATATTGCCGTTGTAACCGTTGAAGTATTGGACAAAAACGGACTTCACGTTCCTACGGCGAATAACGAAATTGAATTTTCCGTAAAAGGTGGCGGCAAAATAATAGGTGTAGGAAACGGCAATCCTACTTCGCTCGAAAAAGACAAATTCATTGATGAAATCCGGCAAGTGGGAATTTCCGGTTTGAAAGAACAGAAACTGAGTTCGGGATTAAACACCAATATCTCCGATATTAATGAAAATCTTTGGACAGATGCTTTCAAAACCAAGGAAAACGAAACTTCTGATTTTGTTTATAAAGGCACTTTTGTTTTGGACGAAAATCCGTCTTCTCAAAAAATCACTTTTTTCTATGAGAAATTAGGAAATGACTCCGTGATTTTCATTAATGGAAAGAAAATTCTGCCATCTTCCGATGATTCCCAAAAATACATTCTCGATTCTTCCGAACTGAAATCGGGCGAAAATTCAATACATATTCTGGCAACGCCGCAAAAGAAAAAAAACGCTTGGGACGAATTGAATAAAAATCCGGGATATTTTCAGGTGGTAACACCTTCCGGTTCTTGGAAAAGGAAACTTTTTAACGGCTATGCGCAGGTAATCGTGCAGTCAGACGGAAGCCGGGAAGATATTTCATTAACCGCTTCGGGAAAAGATTTGAAATCAAATACAATTATTATAAAAAAGGCAGAAAATAAGTAATAAATCCGGTGTTGAATTATAATTTGGGCTCTTCGCCATTTTGTATGGAAAAAAATATCCATATTATTTTAAAATGACATCGGAAACGGAGGCGTTAAAAATTTTAAAGAATTTTCGTTAAGAAATTTCCACTGTTCGAGGGCGGGACAAAATTTCATTATGCGACTAATTTAGG
>JASGDB010000061.1:0-30829 GCA_049841315.1 Bergeyella sp.
GTTCAGTTTATTCACATTTTTATCAAAAGACCATTAAACCTCATAGGTTTTGAAAACCTATGAGGTTTTTTGAAACTCTGAAATGATTGACTATCAGTAATTTAAAAATTTTATTTAAAAAATATAAGTGGCAACAGAGCCCGAAGGCAATGATGTCAGGGCTGATTCTCCCGCATATTTGATATTGAAATTTTCTGTTGTTGATGCTGTATTCAGCACGATTAAAGCAATTTTCCCATCAGGTCTTTTAAAGGCAACCGTGCTTAAATTTCCTACTTGTGAGGAATAGATACGAACAGAATTTTGAGGAACAAATTTTGATGCCTGTGCGATGATATAATAGCCTACATTACGGTCGAAAGTATCTCCAATATTGACGGTAATGGCTCCTTTACAAACGGTACAACCTCCTGGTGTGTACGGTTTGAAGTTGGCATCGTTCGCTAAATTCCATTCTAATGCATTTCGGCTCCAGTTTCTGGTTGCTCCGATGATGACGTTTTTAATATGCCACACGAGATCTCCCGAAAAACTACCTGTAGACGGTGTATATTGTTCTGTAAAATAAATATTTTTTAAAGGAAAAGCATTTCTTAAATTGGATAAATTGGATATATCCCCATTGTAGAGATGGAATGCTGAGCCGTCTACAAAAGCTGCAGCAGCAGGATCAGAAAGCACCGTGGTTGCATACGCTATATTGTCTGCATTATGGTCCCATGCAATTATTTTCGTAGTAATACCCGCCGCCTGAAATGCCGGGCCGAGATTATTTTTAATAAAATCTCTCTGCTGCTCTGCCGGCATGTATAACGATGGATTGTTGCCGTCGTGCAATGGTTCGTTTTGCGGAGTTATGGCATCAATTTTAATTCCCTGTGCTGCCATTCCTTGTATGTATTTCACGAAATACTGTGCATATACGCCGTAATATTCTTCTTTTAAACTTCCTCCGATGGAGCTTCCGTTGGTTTTCATCCAAACCGGAGCCGACCAGGGTGTTGCCACTATTTTAATAGCGGGGTTTATGGTCAATATTTTTTTCAACATATCAATCACTGCCTGATCTTTTGCCAGACTGAATTCGCTTAAATCTTCGTCGGTTTGTCCGGCAGGAACATCGTCATAGGAAAATACTTCACTGTTTAAATCTGATGAGCCGATGCTCAGCCGCAGATAGGAAATTGCAATACCATCGGTTCCGCTTCCGAAAAGTTCCTGCAATAAGGCATCTCTTTTTGTGGCGGATAAGGTGTTCAAAACTTCAACACTTCCCCCTGTCAATGTAAAGCCAAAGCCGTCAATGGTTTGATATGTTTCGGAGTCTTTAACTTCAATGGTGGAAAAGGTGTTCAAATTGTTATTGAACGTAATGTTGGATTGTTTCTGTAGTTTAACGGTTTGATCGCTTTTCGTAAGCCATACTTCACCTGTTTTGTAATTGGTAGCAGGCGGTTCCGTTGTTGTTCCTGAATCGGTATCCGAGCTTCCTCCCGAGCAAAATAGAAGTACAGGAATCAGCAGTATATACAAATATTTGTTGGTGAGTATTTTCATTATTTTTTCATTTTTCATATACTAAATTTTAAAACTAAATTAAAAAAAATCGGAGGAGAAAAAAAATACTCCTCCGAAATCTAAAAAAATTTAATTTAATTCATTCCTCTGAATTCAACTTTTGTTATTGAAATACCATTCTTCATATCACTGCCGCCTCCTCGTATTCCGAGGTATACGGTGCCTGTTTGAGTTGCTGTGAAAATACCGGTTCCGGAGCCTACCTCTGAAATTTTCCCTGAAAAGGCGGAGGTTCCCTGCCCTGCCCAAGTGCTTATTTCACGGTATTTGGTTCCGTCTCCATTGTAATCCTGCCCCTGTACGGGTGCATTATACCCAACGTACACCTCGAACCAGGTATCTACACATCCGGAAGTAGAACTTACATTCATATCAATATAGTATTTTTTTCCTTCAACTACCTGTATTGGCTGATAGATGCCTTGTCCTGCCCAGCCTGTTGCCGTAAGTGTTGCAAATCCCGGTGTAAAGGTCCATTGTGCACCGCTTGTATTGGTAACGTTTATTGTCCATTTGCTCCAATCATCACTATTAGCGAATTTGCCTCCTTGCACCAGATTTCCGGAATTCGGGTCGGAAGTTGCAACATTAATGGTTTTAGAATCCTGTGCTAATATTACACCGCCTTGTCCGATTACCTGATGTATCATTACATAATCTCCTGCATCGGGCATATAAACTTTCTTTTCATCACTGCCGATACTAAAATCATCGCCGTCGAAGCTCCAGCGGTGGGCTACATAATCATTTTTATTTGCTTTAAACAAAAAATTGTATGAACTTGTTTCTGTTACACTAAATGAAGCATCCGCTGTGCCGCTGTACTCCAATCCGTTTCCGTCTCCGTCCACTCTGTCCGGTACGCAGGATACAGTAATGAGTGATATTGCAAATAAGCCGGTGAATAAATTCCTTTTTATATTTGTTTTCATATCGTATCAATTAAATTATTAATAATTAGGATTTTGTACCAATGCTGTGTTTGGTAATTCATTGTACGGGATTGGCAGTATTTCGTTTTTACCGCTTACAAAGCCTTTTGAAGCTAATTTAGCAGGTGCGTCTCCCCATCTTACAAGGTCGAACCAACGGTGTCCTTCTCCTGCAAGTTCTCTTCTTCTTTCGTCTTTAATTGCCTGTAGGGTTACGGGAACGGAAGCCAAGCCTACTCTTGCTCTCACAGCATCTAATAATGCCTGTGCTCTTGCTCCTGTTCCTCCTAATGCTTCTGCTTCCAAAAGATAGGTATCAGCAAGTCGTATTACGATGTAATTCTGTCTGAAGTTCAGCTCCATAGCGCCCGGTAATGAGGATACTCCGGCTCTGAATGGTGCATATTTTTTCAAGAAATAGCCGGTATCAGCAAATGCTGGTGAATAGGTGATTTTTCCTTCAGAAACCAATTTACCTGCGTCTATAACGGTAGTACTGTATCTTGGATCTGTTTTCAGGAAGTCATTCAAATCAGTTGTTACGGTATTAAATGACCATCCGGATACCAAATCGGGAGCATCATTACCGGTTACGGTTGTCATATTGTATGATCTTGGCCCGGTCATGATACAAATTGAATTTCCTTCATCGCTTCCCCATCCCCAGAATCCCCAATCTGCATTGGATTTATTGGTATGGTTGGCTTCTAAAATAGATTCTGTTGTGAATTTATTATCGAATTGAAATAAACTGGCATAGTCTGAAACTAATTTATACCCGTATTGGCTTGTGCCTCCCGGCGTTCCATTGACTTGGGCTAATTGTTCTGCTGCAAGTGCATTCTTATTGTCATAGAGATAAATTTTACCTAAAATAGCTCTTGCGCTTCCTTGTGTGAGTCTTCCGAGCTCTTCACCGGAGACACTTACGGGAAGTTGGTCAACTACATTTACTATATCACTTTCAATTTGTGCATATACGTCCTGCGGATTTGCCTGCGGAATATTCCAGTAGTCATCACTTCCGGAAATGGGTTGTAAAATCAAAGGTATATTCTTGAACATTCTTAAAAGTTCAAAATAATAAAGAGAACGAAGTACCGTAACTTCTGCTGTAATCCTTTGTTTTAAACTTTCGTCTACGGGTGCTGCGGGTAATCTGTCGATAACCCAGTTTGCTCTTGCAATCCCTTGATAATAATCTCTCCAATAACTTTGTGGCATGGTATTCGGGTTAATCGAGTAATTATTGAAACCCTGTATGCCGGCACCGTCGGTAGAACTACCTCCTCCGGAGTAAAAATCGTCGGAACCTGCATTAAAAAATGTTACCATATTTTCAAATCCTCCGGCATATTTTTTCATAATGTCGTACACTGCTGCAGTTGCGCTGAGGCATTGATCTTCGGTTTGAAAATAGTTGGAATCATCGAAAGTTCCCAGATTTTGTACATCTTGTATATAGTCTTCTGTACAGCCTGTGGTTCCGAAGCTCAGTCCGGCAAACATCACTATTGCCAAACTCTTGTATAGATATTTTTTATTTTTCATTGTTATAATCTTAGAATTGAATGTTTGCACCTAATATAAACGTCCTTGCCTGCGGATAATACGCACGGTCAATACCATAGGAATTTCCTGCGGCGATCTCAGGGTCATAACCGGTATATTTGGTGAAGGTAAAGATATTTTCACCGGTTACATAAAATCTAACTTTATCTGCCCCAAAATTTTCGGAAACCTGTTTTGGTAATGTATATCCTAATTGCACGAGCTTCACTCTCAGGTAGTCTCCTTTTTGAAGATAAAAGCTGGACATTTTCGTATAATTCCCGTTAGGGTCGTTTCTTGATACTCTGGCATATTCATTGGTAGAGCCTTCTCCTGTCCAGCGGTTTAATACCCATGTTTGATAGTTGGCATCTGTCATATCCAAACGTCTCAGTCCCTGGAATATTTTATTTCCGCCTTGTCCCTGGGCAAATAACATGAAATCAAAATTCTTGTAGTTCATGTTCAATGTAAGGCCATAACTGAATTTCGGAACAGAGTTTCCAAGATCTACCATATCCAGATTATCAATTACACCATCACCATTGTTATCATCCCAAATAAAGTCTCCCGGTTTTGCGTTCGGAAGAATCATATCTCCCGAGGCATTTACATAGGCATTGATTTGCGCTTGGTTTTGGAATACTCCGCTGTAAGTATATCCGTAGAATGTTCCGTATGATTTTCCGACCTGAATTCTTTGCACTGCTCCCATTGATTGGAATCCTGCGATATTTTCGTATTCAATATCATCTTCCAGCCGTGTGATTTTATTTTCATTAAGAGAGAAATTACTGTTTACTGAAATTCCGAAATCTTCCCAATTCTTTTTGTAGCCCAGTTCAAATTCCCAGCCTTTATTGTACATATCGCCAATATTAGCCCAAGGCCGAATAGGAACTCCCACATAACCCGGGATATTCACCTGCCTCAGGATGTCGGTTGTTTCTTTTTTGTACCAGTCAAATGAAAAATTGAAATTTCTTAAGAATTTAATATCTGCACCTACGTTCAACTGTGAAGTTTCTTCCCAGGTCAAGTCGGGATTTCCCAGTGTATTAGGAGTATATCCGATAATAATTACGTCTGCACCATTGGTATAATTACTTCCTGAAACCACGGAGCTTCTGAACATAAAGTCCGCAATACTATCATTACCCAAAACACCGTATCCACCTCTTATTTTCAGTGAATTAACGAAATTATTGTCTTTCCAGAAATTTTCTTTATGTACGTTCCAACCCAATGAGAAAGAAGGGAAATTTCCCCAGGATCTAAGGAATTTAGGGTATGATCCGTCCCGACGAATGGTTCCCGTGAAGAGATATTTATCATTATAATCATAAATCGCTCTTGCAAAATAAGAAGTTTTTCTTACCTGAATGAAATCCCAGCCGCCTGCAGTGATATCATCTTGTGGAATACTGAAATTGAATGAGGCATCCTGCCAGTTGTTCACCGGAAGATTGGTATAGGTAACACTTTCTCCGGAACCAATATTAAACCTGTACACACCCTGGCCAACAAGTAGGCTTAAGTTGTGATTTCCAAATTTTTTCTGATAACTTAATGTGTTTTCAAAGCTCCATTCAAATTTGCGCTGTGTGCTTCTGTTCAGATTATTAAAAATCAAATTATTACTGGTAGGGCTCAAATAATACAAAGGGGTAAAACCCTGCCCTCCCCAAAATGATTTTTTGCCGTTTAGAGATGTTTTGAAGGTCAATCCCGGTGCTAAGGTTAAATCTGCAAAAACATTTCCGACAAAATCATCAGACCAGCCGTGTTTCCCTTGCTGCACATATCGAAAAGCCGCCGGGTTTGTCATTTCCTGCTGAACGTATGGTGAAATTCCGTAAGGATTGCCGTTGGCATCATGAATAATATAAGGATTGGTATAGTCATTAGGATTTACCTGCGACCAGTCGGTTACGACTACCGGAGTAATCGGGTCTAAATTTACTGCTGAGCTGATTGGCCCTCCGAATTCTTCATTAACAGCAATCCCCTGATTTTTTTGATGGGTGTACATAAACGTTTGTCCCACCGTCAGGAAATCAAGAACTTTATGCGTAGAGTTTAATCTTGCATTTATTCTTTTGTAGTAAGAAATGTCTCCCATTACAATCCCGTTTTGGTCAAAATATCCAAATGATGCGTAATAAGTTGACTTATCATTACCTCCACTGATGCTGATTTCGTGAGTTTGGCGGTTTCCTGTATTAAAAATCTGATCCTGCCAGTCGGTTCCTTCACCGTATGCAGATGGATCTACAAATCTTGGCGAACTTCCGTCATTCACAAAAGCTTCATTAATAATGGTAGCGTACTGCGTAGCATTCAGCAAATCCAGCTTTCTTGCTGCATTAGAAACGCCATAACTGCCATTATAGGACAGGCTTAATTTACCTTTCTTTCCCTTTTTAGTAGTTACCAAAATCACACCTCGTGCGGCAGAAACCCCGTAAATCGCAGAAGATGCACCATCTTTTAAAATTTCCATGGATTCAATATCTGATTGGTTTAGCCAACCGATACCGTCAACCATAATACCGTCAACCACCCAAAGCGGATCGTTCCCTCCGGCACCGAAACTGGTAAGACCGCGTACACGTACAGTTGCTGAAGAACCGGGCTGCCCGGAATTGGTAACCACGGAAACTCCGGCTGCTCTACCCTGAAGAACCTGCTCGGGTTTTCCGGACGGAATATCTTCGATGTCTGCAGCTTTGATACTGGCAATAGCACCGGTAACATTACTTTTTTTCTGTGTACCATAACCGATAACCACTACTTCATCGATTTTGGTTTCATTCAGCGTATCCTTCGTTTGTGCCTGGAAACCCGCTGTAAAATAAAGAACCGCTATGAGTCCTAAACTTTTTTTTGTTTTCACGTTCATATCATATAGAATTTTTATCTCATATTGAGACAATAAAGATATTAATTTTTTATTAACAAAAAATATTTTTTTCATTTTTTTATTCTTCCTTTTATTTACCGATATTTGCAGGAAATTTAATCCTAAAAAAACAAGATTTATCTTAACTTTTATTTAACCAAAAACAGATGCTGTTTCCCAAAAATTCCCAAAAATTCTTTCCGCTTCAGCTTTCATTCATCATATTTTCGATGGTTCTGAATTGCATGGGGATTATAGTCCTCAAATATTCCGGAAGCGATATTTCCTATAATCATCTCGGTTTTTTGGAATTTTTTAAAGATATTCCCATTGCGCTTACATCTCTTCTTGCCATAAATTACATTAATAAAACCGGAAACAAGAAATCGTTAATCTTTGCTATATCCACCGTTCTGGTCTGCTGTATTCTGATTCCCTTTGTGGATGATTTCTGGTTTTTCAAAATATGGTTTGCGCTGATTGGGATTTCGTTTGCGATAGCGAAAATTTCGGTTTTCGGATTAATCAGAAATAATGCTGGCGGTGAAAAAGGTTTTTCAAAAGTGATGAACCGGGTGGAAGCCTCTTTTATGATAGGAATGTTCTTCATCAATATTATATTCGGTTGGCTGCTTTCCGGCTCTTTGGAACAATACTGGAAATTCGGGTTCTGGATTATAGCACTTGTTTCCGCAATTACTATACTACAACTGTACAGAAACCACTATACTGAATTACAGTCGGAAAACATTTCTTACTCCATGAATCTGAAAGCCATTTTCAATTTCAGGACGATGCTCTTCCTTCTTATTCTATTTTTTACGGTGTTTACAGAGCAGTGTTTCAATACCTGGCTGCCGGCTTTTTACAAGAACAATCTGCATGTCAATTCCTTTTTTGCGCTTCAGTCTACGGCGCTTCTCGCATTTTTTTCTTTTGTGGGAAGATTTGCCACAAGCCGGATTATCCACCGTTTCAAATGGCAGCAATACATTCTGTTCTGTATTTTTATGCTTATCTTGTGTATTGTGCTCGCTCAGCTGCTGATGAATATAAGCGTGAAACAAAATCTCTATACTTTGATGCTTCTGCTTCCTTTTTTAGGGCTTTTCCTCTCACCGCTGTACCCTCTTTACAATTCAAAATTTCTGATCAATATCAGTTCTGAAAAAATAAATATCCTTACTTCGATGATTGTTATTTTTTCATCTCTGGGCGGTTCTTTCGGCTCTCTCGGGATGTCCTATGTGTTTGAACACGACCTGGACAAGAATTTTTTACTCTTTATTTTAATTCCGGTATTTACGGTTTTTGCAGTAACGGTGATATTTTTGAAAACGCTTATTTTGAGACAATAAAAAAAGTCATACCTTTGATAGGTGAAATTTACTGATTCTAAACCTCATAGTTTTAAAACCTATGGGGTTTAATTAATAAAGAAACTATGAAAATAGACGACTCCAAAAACAAACAGAACCTTCAGGAACTGATTGACACCCAGAATTTTGTTGACCATATTTCTGTAGACTGTACCATTTTCGGCTTTGATAAAGAGAAAGTAAAGCTCAAAATCCTTCTGCTGAAATACCACGACCTCGATTTATGGTCGCTTCCGGGCGGTTTCGTTTTCAACGATGAAGATTTGAGAGAAGCTGCTTCGAGAGTGCTGTATGAACGCACACACCTTGAAAATCTGTTTCTGGCGCAGTTTCATACTTTTGGAAGAATCAGCCGTACACAGAATAACACCCACCAGATTCTCCTGAAAAACAAAGGCATTGAAGTATCAAGCGAACACTGGATTTTTAAGAGATTCATTACCGTGGGATATTGCAGCCTCATAGATTATACCCTCGTGGAAACTTTCCCAGATTCTTTCAATGAAGAATGTAAATGGTTCTATGTAGATGAGCTTCCGGCAATGGCATTCGACCACGAAAGAATCATCAACGTAGGTCTCAAATATCTGAGAAAAAATCTGGACACACAGATTGTCGCCTACAACCTTCTTCCCGAAAAATTCACGATGAATGAGCTGCAGAATCTTTATGAAGTGGTTCTGGGAGAAAAATTCCGAAGAAACAATTTCCAAAGGAAAATGCTGAGCCTGAATACCCTCGAAAGATTAGAAAAACTCTATGACGGTTCTGCCAACAAAGCTCCGTATCTCTACCGTTTCAAAGAAAGTGAAATGAATTTTCAGGATTAATAAGAAAAAATGTATTTTTGGGAAAACTGAAAATATGGAACACGGATAACGCCGATTGTGCGGATTTTCGCAGGCTAAAAAATCATAATTAATCATGAAAATCAGTGTCATCAGCGTTCTGTTAAAGTAATTATATAAATCTCCCCTTATGTCCTACTACCCTCTTTCTTCTATTCCTGATTATTTCGGAATGGATTCCCTTTTAACCGAAGAACACAAACTAATCCGCCAATCCGTAAGAGATTGGGTGGAAAGTTTCGTAATGCCGAAAATCGACGATGCGGCTCAGCACCACAAAGATTTGCCCGGTTTGATGAAAGAACTGGGGCAAATAGGAGCACTCGGGCCATATATTCCCGAAGAATACGGCGGTGCAGGTCTCGACCAGATTTCCTACGGACTGATTATGCAGGAGCTGGAAAGAGGCGATTCTGCCGTTCGTTCTGCCGCTTCCGTACAGAGTTCTCTGGTGATGTTCCCGATTTACGAATACGGTTCGGAAGAACAGAAAAGAAAATATCTACCAAAACTGGCTGCCGGAGAACTTATCGGTTCTTTCGGACTTACAGAGCCTAATCACGGTTCCGACCCGGGTTCTATGGAAACCAAATTTGAAGATAAAGGCGACCATTTTCTGCTCAACGGAGCTAAAATGTGGATTACCAATTCACCAGTCTGCGATATTGCCGTAGTCTGGGCAAAAAATGAAGAAGGAAAAGTACAGGGACTCATCGTGGAACGAGGAATGGAAGGATTCACCACACCGGAAACCCACAACAAATGGAGCCTCCGCGCATCCCGAACAGGAGAACTTGTTTTTCAGAATGTGAAAGTTCCGAAAGAAAATCTGCTTCCGGGAGTAACCGGACTGAAAGGGCCTCTTTCCTGCCTTAATTCCGCACGATACGGGATTTCGTGGGGCGTAATCGGCGCTGCTATTGATTGCTACTGCACGGCATTACAATATTCCAAAGAACGGAAACAGTTCGGAAAACCGATTGCTTCCTATCAGCTTCAGCAGAAAAAATTGGCGGAATTTGTAACGGAAATTACAAAAGCTCAATTACTCTGCCTGCAATTAGGAAATCTTAAAAACCAACATAAAGCAACTCCCGCACAGATTTCCATGGCGAAAAGAAATAACGTAAAAATGGCAATCGACATCGCAAGAGAATCAAGGCAAATTCTCGGAGGAATGGGAATCATGGGCGAATTTCCGATGATGCGCCACGCTGCCAATCTGGAATCCGTGATTACGTATGAAGGAACACATGATGTTCACTTATTGATTACAGGGCTGGATATTACGGGGATTAATGCTTTTTAGTAGAAAAAATAAGCATTCTTATTTTGTATAAACCTAACGGGTTTCGGAAACCCGTTAGGTTTTATTTTTTAGTTCTCTTTCAGCTTTACGCAGAATTTCTGCTTGCATTGATATTTCCGAAAAGCGAACGCATCACCAATTTTTCGTACGCTTCCCTGTTCTCCGAATTCTGCTGGATTTTGATTAATGCATACTGCTGGATACTCAGAAGCGGAAGCACAATCTTCTCACGGATTTTCACCGATTTACGGGAAAGCGGTTCCTGTTCCTGCAGAATTTTGTATCCGGTAAGCTCCAGCATCAACTCTTTGGAAAGATTGAATTCATTAAACAAAATATTCCAAAATTCCCCGAACTTAGGATTGTTTCTCATGTAATACGTCAGCGGAAAATACGTTTTGTTCATGCTCATCATGGAATTCAGAACCAGTGTTTTAAAGAAGTCGGAATTTCTGTACAATGCCTTCACTTCTTCAAATCTTCCCTCCTCTTTCAGCTTGTTCAGCGCAAAACCGAATCCGAAAAAACCCGGAACATTCTGTTTCAGCTGGCTCCACGAACCTACAAAAGGAATCGCCCGCAGGTCTTCAAATTTCATTTCGCTTTCGCCTCCTCTTTTGGACGGACGGCTGCCGATATTGGTTCTTCCGTAATATTCCAGCGTACTCATTTCCTGCAGATACGGCACGAACATCGGATGTGCTTTCAGTTCCGAATATTTCCGGAAACTGATTTCTGCCAGTTCTTCCATTAAATTTCTTTCCTCAGAAGTCAGCTCCGATTTTGGATTTTTGAATACTCCGTTTTCAACTCCTGCTGTCAGAAGTTGTTCAAAATTGTATTTTGCCTGGTCTTTATTCCCGAACACGGAAGTAATCGTCTGCCCCTGAATTGTGAGTTCAATTTTGTTATTGGCAATGGTTTTTCCCTGAGAAGCGTAAAAATCGTGGGTTTTTCCGCCACCTCTTGCAGGCGGCCCGCCTCGTCCGTCGAAAAAAACAACTTTAATTCCGAATTCTTCCGAAATTTTGGTCAGCTTTTCTTTTGCCCTGAAAATTTCCCAGTTGGCTTTCAGATAACCGCCGTCTTTCGTTCCGTCCGAAAATCCGAGCATAATGGTCTGAAATTTTCCTCTTTTTTCCAAATGTTTCTGATAAACGGGAAGCGTGTACAGCTTTCGCATCACTTCTTCCGAACCGGAAAGTCCTTCCATGGTTTCAAAAAGCGGAACAATATCTATATTAATGTCTTCCGGAGCATAACCGCTCATTCTGAACAGTGCATATACATTCAAAACATCCTTAATCTCATCGGAATTGGAAATGATATAGCGGTTCATTCCGCGTTCTCCGTTTTTTTTCTGAATAATCCGTACATTCTGAATATTGAGAATAGTATCTTTCGTAATATCCTCAAATTCATCTGCATCAAGCTGCATATCGGTATTCAGAAGCCAATTTAATTTTTCTTCAGAAGAAAATTCATCTGCATTTTTTCCTGATTTTCTGGAAATGATTTCGTCAATCACTTTCTGATGAACACGGCTGTCCTGCCGAATGTCCAAAGTCGCAAAATGTGTCCCGAAAATATTCACTTTATCCCTGTAATCCAAAAGTAACTGGCGGAAAAGCCCGTTGTGCTGGTTCACCAGGATTTCATCGGCTTCATCAATTTTGTTCAGAATATATTCTGCGGAAATTTCTTTTTCTTCTTTAAAAATCGCATCGTACAGTTCGTGGCTCAGTTCTTCCAATACAGCTGAAACTCCTCTGAAACTCAATCTCCGTCGTAAAATTTTCAGACTTCCGTAGTAGCATTTTAAAATATTGGTATGAAGTTCCGATGCCACTTTCATCGTGATATCGGCGGTAACGTAAGGATTTCCGTCTCGGTCGCCTCCCGGCCAGAATCCAAGCTGAATTACATCAGGATGAGGCGTATAAGAGCCGTCGCCGAAGATATTTTTGATTTTTCGGTAAAGTTCGCTGATGGTTTCATAATACACATATCTCAGGTAATAAATGATGCTCATGGCTTCATCCAAAGGTGTCGGACGTTCTTTGTTGACGAAAGGCGTTTTTCCTAATTGCTGTAAAAGCGCATCAATATTGGTAACGGAATCGTCCATTATCGCATAGCGGAGGTCGTGGATAATCCTCTGAACAGAATTCGGATAAAACTGAGTCGGGTGTGCAGTAAAAACGATTTTAATGGCAAAATCCTTCAGCTTTTTCTTCGTTTCTTCCAGTTCATGTTCCTGAACGCTTCTTTCGTACAGTTGATTGACCGTTCCCGCATCACTTTCGGAGTGCAATCTGCTGAATGCGGCATCTTCAATACTGTCGAACAAAACGACCTGACGTTCAATATATTGCACGAATTTAAAAAGCAGTTCCAGCTTTTGGTTTTCCGTTTTTAAATCCGTATGTTTTTCAAAAAAAGTTTCGATGATTTCTTCGGGACTTTTTCCCTCGTCTTCGTATCCGGTTTTGCTTTCTTCGTATAAAAAAGGAAGCAACATACCGATTTTGCTCATTTTGTCATACGGCAGGCTCATGAAAAGCGAATTGTAGATTTGAAACTTATTTTCTACTATCTGCCGGAATTTTTCGGTTCTCTCGTCATTTATCATACAACAAATTTAGAATTTTCGGAAAAAGAAACAGGAGATTTGACGGATTTTTAACGAAATTTTAGGAAAAACTCTGACTGTAATACTGTTTTGCGTTTCATCAGTTGACTTAATTTAATTACCTTTACTCAAATTTCTGAACAATGGAAGATTTAAAATTAAAACTGATTGAAAGTATCATCAAAACGAATGATTTAACGGTTTTAAATCAGATTAAAAATATTTTATTCAGATATTCTTCCGCAGAAAACCGAAATGTTGTGGCGGAGGAACAGGCCGTTTACCAAACTGAAAAACCAATGACTGACGAAGAAGTAGAAGAATATTTCCGTGAAGAAGAAATTGAATTACCTGCGGAAATTTTAGAAATATTAAAATTCAGCCAAAAGCAGGTTGAGAACGGAGAATATTATACGCAGGAGGAAATGCAAAATTATTTTGAAGAATGGCTGAAAGATTAATCTGGTCTCCAACGGCAAAAAAAATCAGAATAGAAATACTGAAATACTGGAACGAAAGGAATAAATCTAAAACGTATTCCAAAAAACTAAATATCCTTTTTGAAGAAGGCGCACAACAAATCGCTGACTTTCCTTATTCCGGAATCCGTATTTCAGCTACTGTATTTCGTGGAAAACTTATTCGTGACTATTACTTGCTGTATGAATTTAACGGCGAAACCGTGACTATTTTGTTCATTTGGGATACACGACAAAATCCTTCTAAACTTTTAGAAATATTAGGTTTATGATTATCAAAAAACTCAATATACTCAATTTCAAAAACCACACGGAAAAATCCTTTGATTTTTCCCCGCAAATCAACTGTTTTGTGGGAAATAACGGTGTTGGGAAAACCAATATTCTCGATGCGTTGCATTATCTTTCCGTAGGGAAAAGTTTTTTGGGAAATTCGGATTTGCAGAATATACGAATGCGGGGTGCGAGGTGCGAGGTGCAAGATGCAAGGTTCGGGATTCCGGAAGAGAAGAATACCGAAATCGAAGAATTTTTTACGATTGAAGCAGAAATTTCTGATGATGAAAAAGAAAATATCATCAAAATACTGCAACCGAAAAATTCAAAAAAAATCATCAAAAAAAACGATAAAACCTACGACAGAATCGCCGACCACATTGGTTATCTGCCAAGCGTGATGATTTCGCCTTACGATTCCAATCTGATTTCGGATTCGGGAGAAAGCCGCCGGAAATTTCTTGATGCGATGATTTCGCAGACGGATTCGGAGTATCTTTTTGATTTGATTCAGTATCAAAAAACCGTTCAGCAGAGAAATGCCTTGCTGAAATATTTTGCCAAAAACCGTACATTCGACAAAGATTCTCTGGAAATTTACGATGAACCGATTAGCCATTTCGGAACAAAAATTTTCGAGAAAAGAAAAGATTTTGTAGAAAAACTGAATCCCGTTGTCCAGCATTTTTACGAAATTATTTCGGGTGGAAAAGAGCAGGTTTCCGTAGTGTACGAATCTCATCTTTTTACCGCCGATTTCCCCGAATTACTGAAAGAAAACATCGACAAAGACCGTGCTTTAACCTACACTTCCAAAGGAATTCACAAAGACGATTTACTTTTTGAAATGAACGGAAATCTCATTAAAAAAATCGGTTCGCAAGGTCAGCAAAAATCGTTTTTAATTGCCCTAAAACTCGCTCAAATCAACAGAATAAAAGAGCTTACGAAGAAAAATCCGGTTCTGCTCCTTGATGATATTTTTGATAAATTAGACGATGAAAGGGTTTCACAACTCATCGAACTCGTGAATAAAGAAAATTTCGGACAGATTTTTATTACCGATACGCATAAGGAACGGACGGAAAGTGTGGTGAAAAGGATTCACGAGAATAGTAAAATTTTTGAGATTTAAGGATTGCTTCGTCGTTCCTCCTCGCAATAACATCAAACATTAAAACGTAACTCGTATGAAGAAAAAAAGAGAATTCCAATCTTCCGAACTCGTAAAATCCTTTGCCAGAATCTATGGTTTTGAGGATAAACTGCTGGCTTTTGATGTAAAAGATTTTCTGGAAGAATACCTCGATGAATCCCTTTTTAATGAAATCGAAAGCGTGAATCTGAAAGACAAAATCTTAGACATTAAAATAAAATCTCCTCTTCTGAAAAACGATTTTAGGTTGCGCAAAACCTTTTTTCTGAAAAAATTTCAGGAGAAATTCGGGGAAGAAAATTTTACAGACCTTCAGATTTCGTAGATTTTTTTAAAAAAAACACCACGCTGAAAATTATATTATTTTGATAATTCCACGTTTCTCATCTGCCTCAAAATCCAGTTGTGCCGCCTGTTAAGATAAGATGAAGGATTCTTCGGGTCGTATTTTTTCGGATTCGGAAGTACGGCTGCAATCCATGCCGCTTCACTTTTGGTGAGGTCTTTTGAGGATTTTCCGAAATAATATTTTGAAGCCGCTTCCACACCAAAAACGCCCTGTCCCATTTCAATGGAATTGAGATAACGCTCCAGAATCACTTCCTTTCCCCAAATCAGCTCAATAATGAATGTGTAAACCGTTTCCAGCCCTTTCCTGAACCAGCTTCTGCCTTGCCAGAGAAAAATATTTTTGGCAGTCTGCTGAGAAATCGTGCTTCCGCCTCTTATCTTTTTGCCCTTTTCGTTGTGCTTCATCGCTTTTTCAATCGCTTTGTAGTCAAAACCGTTATGGGTAAAGAATTTCTGGTCTTCCGCCGCGATAACGGCTTTCTTTACATTCGCACCCATTTCATCGTAAGAAATATAATCACGGCTGAGTTTTCCGTATTTGATAATTCCTCCAATCTGCGTAATGGTAATAGGCGGATTAAAGAACTTTCCCCACACGATAAACAGAATATTGGCAAGGATAAGAATATAAAAAAACTTCTTGATTTTCTTCCACATAATAGGAGTGATGATTGATTAGTGATGAGCGATAAAACCTTTCTTTTTACCAAAAATCTCTTGCAAATATAATATTTTGAGAGTTATTAAATACATAAAGGTAATATTTAAACGGAAATATCAGCTATCTTTGTGCAAATCAAAAATTACGATATGGGCAAGTATTCTGAACGGGTGAACCGTATGAGTTTTTCGCAAACTTTTGTGATGAGCAACAAAGTCCGGGAACTTAAAGCCAATGGAATTGATGTTATCAGCCTCACATTAGGAGAACCTGATTTTGATGTTCCTGCGGATATTAAGGAATCGGCTTTCAGGGCAATCAACGAAAATTACAGCCACTACTCTCCTGTTCCGGGTTTCCCCGAGTTGAGACAAGCTGTTGCCCACAAACTGAAAAGAGACAACAACCTCGAATACAAGCCGTCGCAGATTTGCGTTTCAAACGGAGCTAAACAGTCCATTTTCAATGTACTCGCCGCTATTATCGACGAAGGTGATGAAGTAATACTTCCTGCACCGTTTTGGGTGAGCTATGAAGAAATCGTAAAAATGGTGGACGGAACGGCCGTTATTGTGCAAACATCCATTGAATCCGATTTTAAAATCACACCGGAACAATTAGAAAAAGCCATTACGCCGAAAACGAAAGCCGTTCTGTACAGCTCTCCGTGCAATCCGTCCGGAAGCTACTATACTTACGACGAACTGAAAGCACTTGCAGGAGTTTTGGCGAAACATCCTGACATAGTGATTATTTCTGATGAAATCTACGAATACATCAATTACGAAGGTAAGCATACTTCCATTGCTGAGTTTCCTGAAGTATACGAACAAACGGCTATTATTAACGGTATGAGCAAGGCTTTTGCCATGACCGGTTGGAGAATAGGCTATTCCGCCTGTCCTGACTGGCTTGCCAAAGGCTGTGAAAAAATTCAGGGGCAGATTACTTCCGGAGCAAATACAGCGGCACAACGTGCTTCCATCGACGCTCTGAACAATGACCCTTCCCAATATCAGTACATGATTGACGAATTTAAAAAAAGAAGGGATTTGGTCTATAATCTGATGAAAGACATTCCCGGATTTAAAGTCAATTATCCGAAAGCGGCATTTTATTTCTTCCCCGATATTTCTTATTACTTGGGAAAAGAGTTAAACGGAAGTTTAATTCAGACTTCGGATGATTTCGCAATGTATCTTCTGGAACATGCACATGTAGGAACAGTAGGCGGAGATTCTTTCGGAAGCCCGGAATGTATCCGATTTTCCTATGCAGCTTCGGAAAAGGAGCTGACAGAAGCGATGAGGAGGATTAAGGAACTGCTGGCTTAGCCTTGACGAGGAGACAAAGAGAGCTTTGAGACTTTGAGAAAGGGAGATAATGACGGATTCCTACTTGGATCTTTATACTTTATACTTGGCTCTTTTTAAACCTTAAAAATCATTATAGATTTTATTTATCGAATTAAATTTTTTCGATAGATAAAACTTTGTACTTTTGCAACCGTAAATTTTAATCTTTAAAACAAAAAAAATATGTCATTAGTAGGTAGAAAATTCCCGAACATTACAATAGACGCAATGTCCGAAATGGGAGATGATTTAAGAATCAACATCTTTGAACAGGCGGTACAAAACCAGCAGAAAATTTTGCTTTTCTGGTATCCGAAAGATTTCACATTCGTTTGTCCTACGGAGCTGCACGCTTTTCAGGAGGCTCTGGGAGAATTTGAAAAAAGAAATACCAAAGTAATCGGTGCTTCATGCGATACCAACGAAGTACATTTCGCTTGGCTGAACACTCCGAAAGAAAACGGAGGAATCGAGGGCGTTACCTATCCGATTCTTGCTGATACGCACAGGCAGCTTGCCAACACTTTGGGAATTGTAGACCAGGATTTCGATTTCGATGATGAAGGAAATGAAATTCTTTCCGGTTCAAACGTAACATACAGAGCTACTTACCTTGTGGACGAAACCGGGAAAATCTTCCACGAAGCAGTAAACGATATGCCTTTGGGAAGAAATGTAAAAGAATTTTTACGCCTGATTGATGCTTACACTCACGTTCAGAAACATGGTGAAGTTTGCCCTGCCAACTGGGAAGAAGGGAAAGCAGCGATGAACGCAGACAGACAGTCTACCGCAGAATATTTATCAAAACATCAAAATTAATGTAACAATGTAACAATGTATCAATGTATCAATGTAACAATGTAGCAATTATGCGTCTGATTTTTTAGATTGATACATTGGTACATTGGTACATTGCTAAATTATTAAATTTAAGAAAAATGTATACAGAAATAGCTGATGACAGCTTACAGAGCGTAGTAAGCAGAAATGAAAAAGTAGTAGTACAGTACGGTGCTACCTGGTGTGGAAACTGCAGAATCATGAAGCCGAAATTCAAGAAATTAGCTTCCGAAAACGAAGAAATTCCGTTTCTGTATGTGGATGCTGAAAAATTTCCTGAAAGCCGTAAACTTGCCAAAGTAGACAACCTGCCGACTTTCGCTGTTTTTAGAAACGGGGAATTAGTAAATCAGGTGCAGACCAATCAGGCAGAAAGTCTTATCAACCTTTTTAATGAATTGAACTAATGAAACTTCCGATTATCAGACAATTATATCAAACACAGACTCCTGAAAACCTCGAAAAAACGCTGGAAGTTCTGGAAAGTTTTTCCGAATTCAGAGGCGTTTCCGATGAAGACCTGAACGTTTCCGGAGAGCTGATTACCAATATATGTGGTGCTCTGGAAGTACACAGCAGCTTAGCTTCCGGAATGAATGAGAAAGATGCGCTCAATTCCTTTGCACAAAAAGTACTGGGAAGCATCGACAAATAAAATTTCATAGTTTAAAGTTAGTAGTGAAAAAGGCTCGGAATTATTCTAAGCCTTTTTCATTTTTTTGTTCAGTTCGTCCGAATAAAATACCTTTCAGTAAAAAACTATGAGGTTTTCAAACTCTGAAAGGGCTGAAAAAAATAGTAAAATCACATCGTCATTCCAATATCAATTCCTTTTATTTTTCTGTACAAATCTGTGGCGTAATTATCCGTCATCCCTGAAACATAATCGATGATTCCGAGTGTTTTTTGATAATCGGAGCTTCCTGCCTCATCGTAGCGGAATTGTCCGGGAACGAGTTTCAACGCTTTTTTATCGTAGGATTTTCGCTCGTCTTGCGGTTTCAGAACGGACGGTATGAAATGATTCAGCAGTTCGTACATCACATTGTAACCTGCATTTTCGATTTCTACAACGGCTCTGTGATTGTAAATTTTTTCAATGGAAAAATCCTCGATATGCTGTAAAGCGGGATTGTCGTTTTTATAAATATCCAAAAGTGCTTTATCCAGAGTTCCGTTCAGAATTTTATCGAAATTTTTCCTAAAGATTTCAATGGACTGATTGATGAGCGCATTAATGACTTTCGCCCGCAGATAGGAAATTCTTTCGTTTTTATTGGTGATGATTCCGAGCTTGTCTTCCACCCTGCTCAGGTCAGAATTTTCTGATTTAATCAGGTCAATGAATAGATTTTCGCAATCCGAAGTGTTCACGATTCCCAATCGGTGCGCATCTTCCATATCGATAATATTGTAGCAGATATCGTCCGCCGCTTCCACAAGCCAGACAAAAGGATGCCGTTTGAATATAACCGGTTCTTCACTTTCCGTAATCATTGCTGTTCCTTTTGCGATTTCCAGAAAGGTTTCTTTTTCGTTCTGAAAAAATCCGAATTTCTTTCGGTTAATTACTTTTTTGTTCTTTGCAACGGATTCACACGGATATTTTGCGATACTCGCCAAAGTGGTAAAAGTAAGCTGCAAACCGCCTTTATCTTTGCCTTTCTGCTGATTGGTGAGAACACGGACTGCATTGGCATTTCCTTCAAAATTCAATAAATCCGACCATTCTTTTTCGGAAAATTTTTGTTTTAAATCACTTTCATTTCTCTCGAAATAACTGGCAATCGCATCTTCTCCCGAATGCCCGAACGCCGGATTCCCGATGTCGTGGCACAAACACGCCGAAGCAATAACGTGATTGAGATTATGAAGATAAAAATTCCGCGATTCTTCAGAGATTTCATTTCCGTAATGGTCAACTATAAATTCTCCGGCAAGCGTTCCAAGACTTCTTCCCACCGAAGAAACTTCCAGAGAATGCGTGAGCCTGTTATGCACAAAAACACTTCCCGGCAAAGGGAAAACCTGCGTTTTGTTCTGCAGCCTCCTGAATGCCGATGAAAAGATAATACGGTCATAATCCCGCTGAAAATCAGTTCTCGATGAAGTCGTAGAACCATGATTTCCCGTTCTTTGGCTGGTAAAAATTGTATTCAAATCCATAAAGTTTTCAAAATTAAGTTTTTCCCTTTAGAATTTGGGTGTGATTTTCTGTTTTAATAAAATAATTTTGCACCAAGAACAGCGTGTATATTCGTTTTTTTTGAGAAAAACTGCCGAAAAAGGCAGTTTTTCTATCAAATTATAGTCTTTAAATTATTTTTTAATATTTACCCTTTCGCATAATTCTCAAAAAACAGCGGAATACTTTCAATTCCTTTATAAAAATTGAACAATCCGTAATGCTCATTTGGAGAATGTATGGCATCAGAATCCAAACCAAATCCCATTAATACGGATTTTGCTCCCAAAACTTTTTCAAACATCGCAGTAATAGGAATACTTCCGCCGCTTCTGTACGGAAGCACTTCTTTCCCGAATGCGGATTCCATTGCTTTTCTTGCTGCCAAAAATTCTTTGGTATCACTCGGCAACACATAAGGCATTCCGCCGTGGTGCGGTGTTACTTTCACTTTTACATTATCCGGAGCAATTTTTTCAAAATATTTTTTGAATTTTTCCGTAATCTCCTCATCTGTCTGATACGGAACCAAACGCATGGAAATTTTCGCAAACGCTTTGGACGGAATAACCGTTTTTGCTCCTTCTCCTGTGTAACCGCCCCAAATTCCGTTGCAGTCCAAAGTCGGACGAATGGAAGTTCTTTCCAATGTCGTGTAGCCTTTTTCGCCTTCCACGCCGCTCAATCCAATCGAGTTTTTAAATTCTTCGGGATTGTCTTTCAGCTTGTTCATTTCGGCACGGTCGGCATCAGAAACTACTTCTACGTTGTCATAAAAACCGTCAATAGTAATATGTCCGTCTTCATCAATTAATTTCGCAATCATTCTGGAAAGCACATGAATAGGATTCGGAACTGCTCCGCCATACAATCCGGAATGTAAATCCCTGTTCGGCCCTTCCACTTCTACTTCCACATAGCTTAAACCTCGCAAACCGGTAGTTACAGTCGGCTGTTCGTTGGAATAAATATGCGTATCCGAAATCAGAATACAGTCGCAGGAAAGTTTTTCCTTGTTTTCTTCTACAAAATCGCCAAGACTTTTAGAGCCTACTTCTTCCTCTCCTTCTAGAATAAATTTCACATTGCACGGAACGCTTCCCGTTTTCATCATCGCTTCAAATGCTTTTACATGCATGAAAAACTGTCCTTTGTCATCAGCAGAACCTCTTGCGAAAATTGCTCCTTCCGGGTGCAGCTCCGTTTTCTCGATATAAGGTTCAAAAGGCGGTTTTTTCCAAAGCTCCATCGGGTCTGGCGGCTGCACATCATAATGCCCGTAAACCAAAACTGTAGGAAGATTTTTATCAATTATTTTATCTCCATATACAATAGGATAGCCTTTGGTCTGGCAAATTTCCACGTTGTCCGCTCCTGCTGCTTCGAGCTGCTTTGCAACCACATCTGCACATTTGAGGACATCGTCCTTATAAGCAGGGTCAGCAGAAATAGAAGGAATTTTTAAAAGCTCAAATAGTTCATCAACAAAACGCTGCTTGTTTTCATTGATGTAATTAAGGGTTTCTTGCATTTTGATTTTTTTATTTCTATAAAAATAAAAAAAATGTTTCGCCGGAGCAAAACATTTTTATATCAATAATTGTTTGTTTCTTATTTTGTGAAACGAACCGCCATTTTTCTGTCTTTCGCTCTTTCTTCATCGCTTGCATCGGCGGGAACAGTCGCAAACTCGCTTCCGTAGCCTTCCGCAGAAACGATTTGCGCTCCTACACCAAGTTTACCAAGCTCAGACTTAATGAAATTCGCTCTTTCGGCGGAAATTTTTTTGTTAACGGCTTCGTCCCCTTTTTTATCGGTATATCCTCCGATTTTGATTTTGGCATCGGGATACGCTTTCAAAATTTTCGCAAGATTCTGAAGCTGAACATCAGAGCCTTCTTCCAGCTGATTGGAAGAACCCATTTTGAAATTCACATTATCAAAATTATACCATTTGTCTTTCAAAGCCGCATCATCAGCCGCATTTGCATATCCGTTTCCTTTCAGAAAAGTTACGATTTGCTGTTCAAGACCGTTGGCATAAGCGTTTAATTCCACACCGTTAAGGTCAACTTTCACTTCAGCTTTCGGATGTTCTGCGCTGTGCGCGCTTCCTGATGCTGCATGTTCGTCACCTCCCTGATGGTCGTCGTCATAACGTACTACATCTCCCTCGATTTTGATTACACCGTGATTTCCTCCCTGCGAAATCTTTTTACAGCTGATTACCAAACCTGCAACTGCCAAAGCTAAAAATATTTTTTTCATTCCTGTTCGTTTAAAGCTCCAAAAGTAAGAAATATTGCTATTTACCACAAATTTTATTTTCAGAAATGTTTCAATCTTCCGATGATTTCAGAATGATTTTTCCTTGTTTGGACTGAGTGAAAATTAAATAGCGGTTTCCGCCGTCTTTTAATTGATATTTTTTCTTGATTTCTTCCGGTTTTAAAGGATAATTCCGTGAAATAATATTGTACTGCTCTCCTTTTTTCAAAGATTTTGCGTCTATTTTTTCCACGTTCAAAATTCTTCCCGAAAAATTTTTCACATAGTCATCCGAAGTATAAAGATGGGTGTTGGGATGCAGTTTTTTCAACCCGAAATATTCGGAAATCAGATGAAACGCTCCTGATTTTAAAACGGCATTATTCGGAAGATAAAGGTATTGCAGCGGTTCGGAGTAATCGGACTGCGTTTCTTTGAGTACATCAAAATAAAAGGTAAAATCCGGTTCTTCCGTTTCCAGATTCACGCACCGACAGAGGATTTTTTCATTTTTCGGATTAGAATTAATGAAAACCAAAACTTCTTTCACTTCGTTTTTTATTGCAATAATCTCGATTTTTGAAATGTTTTTCAGCACCGAAATTAAGTATTTCAAATCAATCAAAGGCGATAATTTAATGATGATTTCCTCCGAAATTTTCAATAATTCGTTCTGAATTTCCAAAAGATTTGGAGAAAGGTCTTCCAAAAGAAAAACCTTTTTTTTATTACTGTCCCTTCTCGCAGGGTCGAGATAAATCAAATCAAAAGTCTGCGTGTTTTCTTTTAAAAATTCTTCAAGATTTTGATTGACAAAATCGGCTTTTCGTCCCAAAACATTCCAGTTATATTTCACGATTTCAAGCAGTTCGGTATTTTTCTCTACCAAAGTAATTTCTTCAAAATTTTCTGACAAAAAATACGCATCAATCCCAAAACCGGAAGTAAGGTCTGCAAAGGTTCTGCCTTTCAGATTTCGGGATTTGTATTCTGCGGTGGATTGCGAGGATGTCTGCTCCAAATTCAGATTTGGCGGGAAAATAATATTGTCTTTCAACAGAAACGGAAACTTCTTTTCCGCAACTTTTCTTCCTTTTATCTGCTGAACGATTTCCTGCATCGAAACTTCGGGAAACGGCGATTTTTTTAATAATAAGGAATGCAAATCTGCTTTGAGATTTGCATTGATGTAGGTTTGTATGTCTTTGTTGAAAAACATTTCTCTAATTTCATAGGGCGTTGCCCTATGCTATTGATTTCTATTTTTCATAGGGCGTTGCCCTATGCTATTGATTTCGCCACTTCGTGGCTTTTTTGGATTTGTTAATTTCTGTTTTCATGGGCTTCACCCATGGCTATTTTATGTCGCCACTTCGTGGCTCGCCTACATACTGAAAATTCAACATCTTTTATATTTATTCCAAAATTGCTGAACGCTGATTGCCGACAGTCGATTGCTGATTTATTCAAACATTTCCGCCCAACGAACGGGTTTTATTTCTTTTTCAGAATAAAGTTCTTCCGCAGATTTTGTTTTTTCTAATTTCGGATAGAGGTTTACGCCAATCAGTTTTATTTTTCCTTCTTCTACCCAATTCTGTTCAGCAACTGCGTGATTGTAAATGTCTTTCTGAATTTTTCCCGATTTCAGATTTTCGAGATAACCGCCATTTTCTTCTATTTCAAGGAAATATTTCCAAGATTTTTCGGCAATCTGCTGTGTGAGTTCTTCGATATAATAGCTTCCGTTTCCGGCATCTTCAAAGACATTAATGATACTTTCATAAGCGAGAACAATCTGCTGTTTAAAGGAAATTTCTTCGGAAAGTTCGGTTGAATTTTTCAGTTTGTAATCATTGGAAAAAACGGCATCTGCTCCGGCAATCATTGCTCCCGAAAGTTCAAGTGTGGAACGGATTAGGTTGTTTTCTTCATCGTTTAAGGCTTTGTTTCTCAGTGAAGTTTCAGCGAAAATGTATGGAATTTCGTTCATTCCGAATTCTTTTGAAAGCTGATTAACCGTGAGTTTCAATGCACGGATTTTAGCAATTTCAAAGAAATAATTGCTTCCCACTGCAATTCTGAACACGATTTTTTTCAGAATATCTTCTCCGAAATTTTCAATAAGTTCCTTTGTTTTCGCCAAAGCAACCCCAACCTGCTGAACAATGGAAGCTCCGGAATTCTGATGAAAAGCAACATCAACAGCGATATTTCTTTTAAAATCTTTCGCCAATAATTCTTTTGCAAGTTGCTGGTTCAGAGTTCCCGATTGTTCATTAAAAACATCAATGAGCGAAAAATATTTGTCGGATTCTTCGGGGCGGATATGTTCTGCAAGTTCTTTATTATTGATAAACAATGTTTTATCTTCAAGATTTTCCACATTTTGATTCAGGAGAAAGGCATAGACTTCTTCTTCAAGATTTTCGTGGTAAAGGGAAACAAGATGCGTGCTTTCTTCCACTTTCGGGAGGTTTTTCAACGCTTTCGGAACAGCATCATAATAAGGTTTTACCGTGATTCCCTCAAGGTTTTCTTTTTGAAGAACAGAATAGATATCTTCTGTTTTCAACTGTTTTTTCACGAGATTTTCCCAATCCTGATATGACGTTTTGGCAAACATAATTTTGTGTTTTTACATTCCATGGGCTTCACCCATGGCTATTTTATGTCGCCCCTTTGGGGCTTTGTGGAAAACTATTTTACATTGGTACTATCGGCTACGAGAATGAAAATTTCTTCATTCGGTTTTTTCATGAAATAATTTTCACGGGCGAATTTCTCCTTTTCATTCTTATTGTTCATCAGCTTTTTGTAGTAAGCGTCGTTTTTTACGTATTCGGATTTGTAGTATTCCAGCTGGTCTTCGTATTTATTGATTTCTTTGTTCAAATCATTGATAACGAGGAAAGACGTGCTGTCGAAAAAAATCATCCAGCCCAAAAAAAGCACAATAGTAATCGTGTATTTATTGAGAATATAGTTCCGTACAAACTTCCACGCCGGCGATTCGGGCTGTTTCGGCTGTATGTCTTTTATTAAATCCTGCTCCATATCAGTATGCTTTTTTGAGTGAATTGTTGATAACCGTCGTGAGGAAATCAATCGCGACATTGTTATGCCTCATGTTCGGAACGATAAGGTCGGCTTCGTTTTTGGACGGCTCTATAAATTCCTGATGCATAGGCTTTAAGGTCGTTTGATAACGGTGCAGCACTTCATCTAAATCCCGTCCTCTTTCCTGTGTATCCCTGCGGATTCTGCGGATAAGTCTTTCATCGGAATCGGCATGAACAAACACTTTAAGGTCGAATTCTTTCAGAAGTTCGGTGTTGGTGAGCACCAGAATTCCTTCTACAATCAAAACGTTTCGAGGTTCTACCGTAACATGGTCGCCGGTTCGTGAATGTGTAACAAAGCTGTATACAGGCTGTTCGATGCTGTTTCCTTTCTTCAGTTCGCGGACATGCTGAATGAGCAAATCGAAGTCAATGGATTTTGGGTGATCGTAGTTCAGCTTTTCTCTTTCCGAGAGCGACAGATGCTGATTATCATGATAATAATTGTCCTGAGAAAGCACATTCACGCCTTCAGCATTGAGCTGTTGAAGAATTTTGTTGACTACCGTGGTTTTTCCGCTTCCGGTTCCTCCGGCAATACCGATTACAAGCATTGGATTTAGGTTTTTACAAATATAGTGTTTTATGATTTGGATTTTCAGAAAAACCACAATTTAAGTTATGGTTTCCTATTATCACTATAAAATTATAAGATTAAATATTTCTTTGAGCTCTTTATCCGTAATGGTATCTTTTTCAGATTTATCGTAAATGGAAGCAAGATAAACCTGTGTATCAATCACTTTAACAAATGTAATAACCCTTGCTCCTCCGGATTTTCCTTTCCCTTTTGAAGTAATGGCTAAACGAATTTTATAAAATCCATTTCCGAGAGAAGTTCCCTGTTCAGGGTTTTCTGAAAGGTTCTTAACAAAAATCGATAAATCCTTTTTCAAAGAGGGATATTTCTTTATTAATCTTTTCGCTTGCTTGTCAAAAAGAGGAATTGAGAAAATATTATAACTCATCGAGCAATTCTTTTATTGGTCTTGCTTTCAATTTACCTTGTTCTACCATTTGTATTTCTTTAGCAGATTGTCTCAGTTCTTCCAAAAGTTGAGCTTTTGTTGGTTCATCGGATTCCTCTGTTGAAATAATAGCATTGATGATGTTTAAAATCCTATCATCAGCACGGTCTACGAACTCGTGAATTCTTTTCTTTATATCAACTGTCGCTTCCATTTCTTTACATTAGAGATTAATACAAAACTACAAAATAAATTACAATTAAAATCCAACAAAAATTCTGAAAAGTTTTTGTTGATTCTAAACTAAAATTCTACTCATACCCAAAAATATAAAATATCACCGCCTGCACTCTCGCCAGAAACTCCCTCGACTGATTGCGGTAGAAACTTTCCTTCTTCATCACATCCTGAGCGTCAAAACCCAGCGCATTCATATCATTATTTCTCGCATAAAACAGTGCACGGAGGTTGTGAAATCCCTGAGAAACGATAATCACATGCTTTTGTTTATAGATATTTTTACAGTTGTTAATGGAAATTCTCGTTTTAAAGCCTTTCGGGTCTTCGGTGATGATTTCTTCAGGAACGCCTTCCTGATAAACAAGATATTTTTTCATGGCCGCAGGTTCGTCGTAGCCTTTGCTTTTTTCTCCGCTCACGATGATTTTTTTGATTTTTCCGTGATGATAAAGTAGCGACACGGCATCCATTCTCGCCACAAAATAAGGATTGGCAGCTCCGGATTTCATTTTCGGGGAAGTTCCGAGAACCAGCGCAGTTTCACGGGGCGGAATTTTGGAAATCCGCGTATAGGTGCGCCCGTTCGTCAATGCGAAAACCCAGACATTTGCCAGAATCATCAGCAATACCGCAATTTCCGAAAGACGGAAAAAAGATTTTATTATGTTCAGAATTTTTCTCAAATCAGGTCGAAATCTACTTTTATTTTTTTACTTAAAACCACCGACATACACGCCAGAATATGTCCTTTTTCTTCTTCTTTTTCGGTAAGGTATTCATTTTCCAGCAATTCCACTTCGCCTTCTATCAGTTTACACTCGCAACTTCCGCAGATTCCCGACTTGCAGGAATACGGAACAGGAAACTTCTGAATGAGAAGACTCTGCAATAATCTGTTTTTATTTTCAGGTATAGTTGTAGTATAATTTTGTCCCAATATTTTGAAATCCACTTCTATATTTTCCACTAAAGGAAATTCTTTTTCCTGAGGATAAATATCTTCATTAAAGGCTTCAAAAAGTTCAAAATGAATATTCTTTTTCGGAATTCCATTTTCGTGGCAGGCATTGGCAAGCGAGCGAATCATTTCCCCTTTTCCGCAAATCAGAACCTCATCCACCGAATCCCAAATCGTCGATTCCTCGTCCGTATCGTCGAGATGAAGAATCTGATTGATAATCAGTTCCAGCTTATGCTCGTCCATTCGCCCGGAACTAAAGCTGTTTCCCGTATCTTCTTTCGACAAAAAATAATAGACCTGAAGTCGGCCGCCGTACTGCTCCACCAACTCATGAAGTTCCTCGCGAAAAGCGATGTCTTCACTGCTTTTGTTTCCATAAAAAAGAAAAAGTCTCGTCCGCGGTTCTTTGTGGAGAATGTTTTTAAAATGGCTGAGAATTGGAGTAATCCCGATTCCTCCGGCAAATCCCAAAATCGTACGGAATTCATGTGGTTTGGAAACCAGCGTAAATCTTCCCTGAGGCTGAGCGACCATTATCGTATCGCCGATTTCTTTTTCAATCACGGCATTCACCGAACTTTCGGGAGAATTCACTTTGATTCCCAATGATAATTTCTGCTCATAAGGCGCGGAAGTCATGGAATAATCATTCACGTACACTTTGCCGTTGTGCTCGTAGCGCACAGGAACGTACTGCCCCGCTTCAAACGCAAACTTATCCTTCAGTTCAGCCGGAATTTCCAGTTCCAAAGCATAAGTATTTTTGGTAAGTTGTCGTTTTTTATCTAATTTTAGCGGGTAAAACTGAAACAATTCCGCTTTCCGTGTATTGTTCTCCATAATCAGTATCAAAAATATAAAATTTATTATTCATGAAAAAGTTTGCACTTCCATTATTCATCATATTGTTTTTAGCGGGATGTAAAAAAGAAGCGGTAATCACCGAAAATACGCCTGAAACAGACTCAACAGAAGCAGTTGAAAACGAAAATTCCGCACCGAAAGAAATTTTCACCGCCGTTGAATTTTCGCCTGAACAGGCTTCCGAATTTCTCAATCATCAGAAAAACGATACGCTTTATGTAACCAATTTCTTTGCAACATGGTGCGGGCCTTGCGTGCGTGAGATTCCTCGTTTCAAAGAAAAAATGGAAGATTTGAAAGGACAGCCCGTGAAATTCACTTTCATCAGCCTCGACCAAAAATCCGATTGGGACGTGAAAGTCAAAAATTTTGTGGAAGAACACGGAATTGCGAAACAGACGGTTCTTTTGGACGGAGAATTTTTGACACCTCAGTTTTTTGCTGATAATTTTAAAACGTGGAAAGGAGAATTCATTCCGTTTACTTACCTAAAAAAAGGCGATAAATCGGAGGAAATCAATGGCTCTATAAGCAAAGAGGAATTGGAAAGCAGATTATCAAATTTCACATTTTCACCTGAAAAACAGAATCATAAAGAGCAAGTTCCTGAAAATTCAAACCCTTCTGAAAAAAAGATAAAATCTTCTGGAAAAAAAATAAAACTGGATGACGATTATACTGTTGGAACAATAAATCAGCCTATACATATGTAAAGTTGTATGACAAAAAAATTCAGAATGCTCATAATAATATTGAGTGTTTTTTCAGTTTTTATTATTTTTTGGAATCTGAATACCGGATTCCTGAAACTGAATTTCAGCGATTTTTTTTCTTCCGGTTCGGCTCATTCGGAAATTGCACAGTTGCGTATTAACCGTATTTTGGCAATGCTTCTGGCAGGAGTTTCCATTCCGACTTCGGGATTTCTTTTGCAGGAATATTTTCAGAATCCTTTGGCTGGACCTTCGGTTTTGGGAATTACTTCTGCGGCGAGTTTGGCGGTTGCGTTTTACATCTTTTTTTCGCAGGATTTTCTGCTTCCGGAATTCCTGCAAAACAGTTTTCTCAGTTTTTCCGCAATCGTTGGAAGTTTGGTTCTGATGTTTATTCTTATCGGATTTTCCGGGCGTTTTCAGGACAAATCTTTCCTTATTATTTTCGGATTTCTGATTTCGGCTCTGGCTGGTGCTGTTGTTTCCATTCTGCAATTTTACGCTGATAATCAAAGTCTTAAAAATTATATTTTGTGGAGTTTCGGTGCGAATAATATGGTGAGTTCCAATCAGATTATTATTTTGAGTCTGCTGATTTTAGCCGGACTGATTTTAAGTTTCAAATCCATAAAACCGTTAATCGGAAATTCGCTCGGCTCGTCTTATGCGCAAAGTTTCGGTGTCAATCTGAATGCTCTCAAATATCTGATCATCATCGCTTCTTCCCTGCTTTCGGCTTCTGTGACGGCTTTTTTGGGACCGGTTTTGTTTATCGGAATCGTTGTTCCACATTTTTGCAGAATGATTTATAATCCCGCCAAACTCTGGCAACAATGGATTCTGAATATGATTCTGGGGATTCTGATTATGGAAACATTCTCCGTAATTTCGGAAATTTCGCAACTTCCGCTGAATGTGATTACTTCGCTGTTTGGTATTCCTGTGATTTTGACGATGATGATTAGGAAAAGAGCGTAATGGGAGATTGGGAGATTGGGAGTTGAGGAGACTTTGAGACAGGGAGAAAACAGGAGGCTAAACAGCCACGAAGTGGCGATATCAAAAGCATTGGGAGCCCAATGAACAAAAAAAATAAGATTGCAGACAGAGCCACGAAGTGGCGACATCAATAGCATTGGGTAAAGCCCAATGAATGTAAAAAAACAGATTGCAGACAGAGCCACGAAGTGGCGACATCAATAGCATTGGGTGAAGCCCAATGAATGTAAAAAAACAGATTGAAGACAAAGCCACGA
>JASGDB010000062.1:0-2788 GCA_049841315.1 Bergeyella sp.
ATTGATCCAGACCATGCCTTTGCCGAAGGGGCGCATGTCGAGGAAGGTGTCACCGGTTTTTGTGAGATTGATTTCAAAGCGATGGAAACCCGGTGTGGTGTGAGTGGGGGCCGCGTCTTTGGCAAGGGGAGTCGCTGGAGAGCCGTAAGTGAGATGACCGAGTTGCGCGCCATCGAGCGGAAGGGAAACCATTTCCCAATCGCGCAGTTCCTGGCCGCCGAGTTTCACGGGGCCGCGCAGGCCTTTGCGGTCGTGGACTTCCTTGCCGAAATTCACGCGCCCCATGGCTTCGACGAGGATTTCGAGAACTGCGTTTTTTTTACGAGCCGGGAGTTTCACCGAAAAGGCGCGGGAGCGGCGATCGAATGCACCGATGCGCTGGCCATCGAGATACGCGAGGCCGATGTCATTCACGGCATCCGTCCGCAAGTCAGCGGCTGGACCAGCGGGGACGGTCGTGCGGTAAAGGACGAGGCCGTAAGGTTGATCGAGCTTTTCAAAATTCAGCGGCTGCGGCGAACGCACGGCTTCCGGCTGGTGATCGAGCAGAGGGGAAAAGCCTGAGGATTTCACGTCGGAGAATGAAATAACGGGCAGCGCGGCGGGTGGCTCGGGAATGGTTTCTCCGGGATTCAGGTAACGGGAAAGCAGCTCGCGGGTTTTGAAAAACTTGTCGGTCGTCCAGCCTGCTTCGGTGATCGGCGCATCGTAGTCGTAGGAGCTGGTATCCGGCTTGAACGGGCGATCCGCGCCCGGGCTGAAGCCGAACGAGGTGCCGCCATGCGCCATGTAAATCGAGAAAGACGCTTTCATTTTCAGCATCGTTTCCAGATCGCGCAGGTAGCGGCCCGTATCTCCCCGGCGGTGGGCCGTGCCCCAGGTATCGAACCAGCCGGGATAGAATTCGCCGCTCATGAGCGGGCCCTTCGGCAGCACTTCGCGGAGCGCCTTGAAAGCGCCTTCGGGATTCGAGCCGAAATTCACCACGGGGAAAAGATCGTCGCGGAATCCGTTCTTGAGTTTGCTAACAGGGTTGCACGCGAAGAGTGGAACGTCGAATCCGGCATCGAGCAAGGTCTTGCGGATTTCGCCCATGTAGGCGGTGTCATCGCCGAAAAAGCCGTATTCATTTTCCGCCTGTACCATCAGGATGGGACCGCCATGGGTGACTTGCAGCGGGGTGAGGACGCGGCCGACTTCCTTCAAATACCGGCGTGCGGCTTCCAGGAAACGAGGATCGCGGGTGCGGAGCTGGATGTCGTCATGTTTCAACAACCACCATGGCAGGCCGCCCATTTCCCACTCGGCGCAGGCGTAGGGACCGGGCCGGAGAACGACCCACAGGCCTTCTTCCTGAGCGATTTTACAGAACTCCGCAATGTCCGCTTGGCCGGACCAGTCGAAGGTGCCTTCGCGCGGCTCGATTTGATTCCAGAAAAGATAGGCGCACACGGTGTTGAGCCCCATGGCGCGGGCCATTTGCAGGCGATGACGCCAGTATTCTCGCGGGACACGGGCCTCGTGGATTTCTCCGCAGCGGATGACGAACGGCTTTCCATCGACGAGGAAATCGTCCGCTCCGATCCCAAACGTGTGCTGCGCAGGCGTGGCGGCGTGCGATGCGAAGCAGGTGAGCAAGGTCAGGCCGAGAGCGCAGAGCGCGGCGAGCGGTTTCATGGGGCTGGCGGAATTACGGTTTGCCGTAGGCCTTTTTCACGCGCTGGTATTCCTCGCTGCTGAGTGAGAGTGCGGAGCCGTGGCGGAAGCGGAAAGGCAGGGTAATATCGGGTGCGGCGGTGAAATTTCCGCTGGAGAGATCATCGGTGACGAAGGGATGATAGCCGCCGCGTTTCGCGTAAGCATCGAGCATGAGGCACCAGGTGGCGGGCTTGCCGTTTTCAGCAGGCTTCAGCATGAAGCAGGTGGGGCCTTCGTAGCCTTTGAGCTGGGTGAGGGTGAAGTTCGGCACTTCATTCCAAGTACCGGTGACGCTGTCGCTCACCTCCATGGTGATGGCTTTGAATTTCTCATCCTTGGTGAAGCGGTAGTATTTTCCGTTTTCGGCATGGACGATGTCGGTATCGATGATGGTGGTGGGTTTCTCGATGTAAACGAAGGGCGGGCTGAAGGTTTTAAAATCCGTCGTCCATGCACCGTAGATGCGCTGTTTTGCGAAGTTGTCGGCCTTCGAGGTGGATGCCCAGTAAACGAGATAGCGCTTGCTGGCGGAATCATAGATCGCCTCCGGAGCCCAGGTGCAACCGGCTTCGGCGGGGGCGACTTCGACGAGGCGCGGCTCGGACCATTTTACCAAGTCGGTGGATTCCCAGATGAGAATCGAGCGGCTGCCTTTTTCCGCGGCGCGTTTCCAACCATGATTCAGGAAAATCGAGAGATCGGTGGCGATGATGTAAAACTTTCCGTCTTCCGCACGGAGGATGTAAGGATCGCGCGCGCCCTTTTCTCCGATGTTGCTTTCAAGAACCGGCTGCTTCTCATTGAGAGCTTCCCACTTGCTGCCGTCCTGGCTGAGACCGAAGTAAATCTGCTCGCCTTTTTGGCTACCTTCGCTGTCGAAGGTGACGAAGAGATAGCCGCCGTTTTCGGCAGCCAGCGCGGTGCTGGCGATGAGCGGGAAGAGGAGTGAAAGAAATCGTTTCATGGAGTTTTGATAAAACTAAAGATTCAGGATGGTTACGATGAAGTGCCGAACACTCTTACGGCGGACTCATTTGGATCGGTTTGATGGTGCCGTCTTCGTTGTAAGTGAGCGGCTCGACGCAGACGC
>JASGDB010000063.1:0-38930 GCA_049841315.1 Bergeyella sp.
TGAAAAAGATGATGGAAATCCTAAAACAAAATCTTTTGAACTATTTTTTATCCATCATATTCCGACTAAATTTGCTCCCGAATTTTGCTTTCGTAAATTAAAATGGGGTATTATAAGGAGCGACTATGTAAATCAGTCAATAAAAAAGCATATTCTAAGAATATGCTAAAAAATAAAACCTTAAAAAAATTACAACGACACCCCTCGTTTCCAAGGAATAAATACATCTTGTTTCAGTTGGTCTGCTTTTGTTTCTACGTTTCCGCTTGCCAGTTCGATGATATAATCTACGATTTCTTCGCCCACTTCCTGAATGCTTTTTTCGCCTGTGATGACCGTTCCTGCATTCACATCGATAATATCCGACATTCTGTCGAGAAGCGCACTGTTAGACGATATTTTCACAACTGGAGCAATTGGATTTCCCATCGGATTTCCCAAACCTGTGGTAAACAAAACCACCGTTGCTCCTGCTCCCACCAGTCCGGTTGTGCATTCGGCATCATTTCCGGGCGTGTTCAGGAGATTAAGACCCGGTTTTGAAATATATTCGCCGTAATCCAAAACATCTGAAATTGGTGCAGTTCCGCCTTTTTTGGCTGCTCCTGCGGATTTCATCGCATCGGTAATGAGACCGTCTTTGATATTGCCCGGAGACGGATTCATATCAAAACCCGAACCAGCATCTACCACCGATTTTTCAAAAGCCTTCATTAATGATAAAAATTTATCCGCTTTTTCCTCATCGACACATCGGTTCATCAATTCCTGCTCAACGCCGCACAATTCGGGAAATTCTGCCAAAATGGTTTTTCCACCCAAAGCGGCAAAAATATCCGAAACAACACCCAAAGCAGGATTTGCCGAAATCCCCGAAAATCCGTCAGAACCGCCACATTCCAAACCAATGCTCAGTTTTGAAATCGGGGCAGGTTTTCGCCGGATTTTGTTGGCTCTTTTTATCGCTTCAAAAGATTCTTTGATGACCATTTGGAACATCTTGTCCGTTGTTCCGATTTTTTGCTGTTCAAAAATCAAAACTTCTTTATCGCTGTTCGGGCTCATTTCTTTCAAAGCATTTTGAAAAATATCAACCTGCAAATTCTGGCAACCCAAACTCAAAACCGTTGCTCCGGCTACATTCGGGTTGTTCACATATCCTGCGAGTAGTTTTGCCAGCAGTTCCGAATCTTGTCGGATTCCGCCGCAACCGCCTTGATGATTGATGAATTTCACTTCGATATTATCCAGAAGATTTTCATTTCGGGATTTATCCTCAATTTCTTCCACGCTTTTTTCTTCGATGAGAGAACGTAGGAAATTTTTATACGAAACGTCTTTTTTCGGCAGTAATTCGTTTTCAAAAATATCTTTCAGTTTTTCGATATTTTTGTTTTCGCAAAAAACCAAAGGGAAAAACAGCCAGACATTTTTCGTCCCGACTTGCCCGTCCGAACGATGATAACCGTTGAATGTTTTGTCTTTCCAGCGGTCAACATTCGGCGGAGTCCAACCCAAATCCCCCGTTTTTTTAAACACTTTTTCGCTTTGATGTTTTACATTTTCGGTGGTGATGACTTCGCCTTTTTTGATGGGCAGGTTCGCTTTTCCGACCAAAACGCCATACATTATGATTGGGTCGCCGACATTAAAATCTTCTGCCGCGAATTTGTGTTTTGCTTTCGTATCTTTCAGGATTTCGTAGGAAATGCCGTCCAAATCGACTGTTTCTCCTGCGTTCAAATCCATTAATGCAACAATGACGTTGTCTTTCGGATTTACTTTTAATACTTTTTTTTGCATAATTTTTATCTTTTTCATAGGGCTTTGCCCTACGCTGTTGATGTCGCCCTTTCAGGGCTTTTTGGAATTGTATTTTATTGAACAAAATTTTTATAACCCTCTTCAATTCCATTGGAATCGATTGTATTCAGGGCTTTGGTTACGGCTTCTGTTAAGCCGGAAATTTTTGTCAAATCCGTGTCCCAAAAACTAACTTCCGATAACGAATTTTTCGCCACTTCTCCCAAATCGTTTACTGACCAAATTTCGTTAAATTTTTCCAAAACAGGAGCGTCATCACTTACAGGAAGCGTTTTTCCACCGAATTCACCTTGATAAAAACGGATTAATGCCGCCAATGCAAACGTCAGATTTTGAGGCAATTCGTTTTTGATTTCGATATATTTAAAGAAACTCGGCAAAACCCTCACTTTGAATTTTGAAACGGAATTGAGCGCAATACTCGACAGCAAATGTTTCAAAAACGGATTTCTGAAACGGTCAAAAACTTCTTCCGAAAACGCAGTCAGTTCTTCTTTCGGCAAATCCAAAGTCGGAATAATTTCGTTATAAACCGTGTCGTAAATCCATTTTCCTGCAAACTCGTCATCAATCGATTCTTTCACGGTTTCTTTTCCGTAAAGAATTGAAAATGCGAGCATTGCTGTATGAGCACCGTTCAAAATTCTGACTTTTCGGGTTCTGTAAGGCGTGATGTCATTCACGATTAAAACTTGGTCATCAATTTTATCGAACGGAATTTTTGCTTTCAGTTTTTCATCGCCTTCGATAACCCAAAGCAGAAATTCTTCGCAGACCACCATCAGATTATCCTCATAATCCAATTTCGCTTCGTATTCGTCTTTTTCTTCTCTCGGATAACCCGGAACAATCCTATCAACCAATGTGTTATGAAAACAATTATGGTTCTCAACCCAATCCGAAAAATCGCTTTCGAGATTCCATAATTCGGCGTATTTTAGAATATATTTCTTTAAAGTCAAAGCATTATTTTCAATCAATTCGCAAGGAATAAAATACAAACCTTTTTCGGGATTTCCGCCAAAATGCCTGAATCTTTCGTAAAGAAAAGCGGTTACTTTCGCAGGAAAATTCTTGTGAGGTCCCGATTCTATTGATGTTTCCGTTTCATCAAACGCAATTCCGGCTTCGGTTGTGTTGGACAAAACGAACTGCAAATCTTCGCCTTTCGCCAAATCGAGATATTCCTGATAATGTTCATAAGGACTGAACGAACGCTGGATTGCAGAAATTATTCTTTGGTCATCAACGATTTTTCCTTTTTTCACGCCTCTGATGAAAAGCGTATAAAGATTTTCCTGCTCTTCCAATTTATCGACCAATCCGCCGACAGTCGGCTGAACAACGACAACTCCTGCATCAAAACCGGCTTCTTTGTTCATCTTGTCAATCAGATAATCCACAAATGCACGGAGAAAATTGCCCTCGCCGAATTGCAAAACTTTTATCGGTAATTTATCGCTCAATCCCAAATTTTCACGACTGAGTTTTTGTTTGGTTTGATATTCCATTTTTTATTATTTTAAATTTTATAATTGAATTAAAGGTCTGTAACCGGCTGATATTTAGGGACAAGAGATTTCATTACTGTCCAACCGATGAGATAAACCACCGCACAGATGGAAAAAATGATAAAATAACCGGCTTCTTCCCCTTTGAAACCCATAAATTCCATTTGGGTTTGTCCTGCAAAATCGAATAATACACCCGAACCTTTGTTGATAATGAGAGAACCAATTCCACCTGCCATTCCTCCGATTCCCGTGATTGTGGCAATCGCTTTTTTCGGGAACATATCGCCTACGATTGACATAATATTTGCCGACCAAGCCTGATGACCCGCTCCTGCAATTCCGATAATAATGACCGGAAGCCAGAATGAATATTTGCCCAAAGGCTGCGCTAATAATGCTATAAGAGGAAAAAATGCGAAAATCAGCATCGCTTTCATTCTTCCTGCATAAGGATTCATTCCTTTTTTGTTGATGAAAAAAGACGGAAGCCAACCGCCGATAATCGATAAAAGCGTAATCGTATAAAGGACGAAAATGGCTGCTTGTCCGAGACTGTCGTTAGATTTGATTCCGTAAACCGAACTCAAATAAGCCGGTGTCCAGAACATATAAAACCACCAAACGCCGTCTGTCATAAACTTGCCGAAGGCAAACGCCCAAGTTTGTTTGTATTTGAACGCTTGTGCAAAAGAAACTTTTTTTTCCGTAGAAACTTCCTCTTCCAAACCGCTGTCTTGCCGGATATATTCCAATTCGGCAGCGTTAATTCGGTTATTTTGTTCGGGTTTTTTGTAAAGGAAAATCCAAAATCCCATCCACAAAAATCCAAGAACACCAATGATGATGAACGACATTTCCCAACCCCATTTTTCTGCAATTCTCGGAATAATCAAAGGTGCAGACAAAGCACCGACAGCCGCTCCTGCATTGAAAATACTGGTTGCCAAAGCCCTGTCTTTTTTCGGAAAATATTCTGCGGTGGTTTTGATGGCTGCCGGAAAATTTCCCGATTCGCCGACCGCCAAAACAAATCTTGCCAACACAAACAACATCACACTCGTGCTTCCTACCAAAGCAAAATTATCAACGGTTTTAATCAATTCTTTCGCCTCGTCAAAATTTACAAACCAGTTTCCCGTCAGGATTCCCGAAGCCGCAATTCCGCAAAATGCGTGTAAAACCGCACCTGCCGACCAAATCCCGATTGCCCAGAGAAATCCCTTTTTGGTGTCCAACCAATCGACAAATCTCCCGGCAAAAAACATACTTACCGCATAGAAAATGGAAAATAATCCGGTAATATTTCCGTAATCGTTGTTATTCCAATGAAATTCGGGCTGGATAAAATCTTTCCAAGTCAATGACAAAACCTGTCGGTCAAGATAATTAATGGTTGTAGCAAAAAACAACAGACTGCAAATCGTCCATCGGAAATTACTGGGTTTTAAGGATTTAACTGTATTCATATTTATTTTTTTGATTTGGTTAAAAACCTCACAGGTTTCCAAAACCTGTGAGGTTTAAATGTCTATGACGTTTTTACGGATTGGATTATCTCCAAAACTTTTTTGGTGTCGTTTTCTATGGTTTGGTAATCTTTTTCGGACATCAGTTTTTTACTGATGAGTTTGCTTCCCATTCCGACAGCGGAAACTCCTGCTCTGAACCAACTTTCGATGCTTTCTTTTGTGGTATCAACGCCGCCTGTCGGCATAAATTTCAAATTCGGGAAAATGTCTTTTATTGCGCTCAAAAATCCTGCTCCCAAAGCATTTCCGGGGAATAATTTTACAAAAGTTACTCCGGCATTTTCCGCCGCAATAATTTCTGTCGGTGTCATACAACCCGGACTGTAAAGCACTTCTTTCGGAATCAGAAATTCGGCAACTTCCGGCACAAATCCGGGACTGATGAAAAAATCCGCACCGATTTTGTAATAATCTTCCGCTTGTTTTTGATTTTTTATCGTTCCGATTCCGAGTAGCATTTCGGGCAATTCCGCATTTCGGATTTCGACCATTTTTGCGAAATTCTTCAAAGCGGCTTCGCCTCTGTTCGTATATTCCACAGCGCGGATTCCTGCTCTGTAAAGTGATTTCAGGATTTCCACAGAAATTTCTTCATCGGCATTATAATACAAAGGCAGAAGTCCTTGTTTGATAATAGCGTTTGTAACTAATTGGGTTTTTGTCATTTTATTTTTTTCATCGGGCTGCACCCGATGCTGTTTTTATTTCGCCACTTCGTGGCTCGGTTGAAATTTTATCTTTTAATTCTTCCTCCGGAATTTCCGTTCATCACTTCCAGAATATCGTTTGCACTGCTGAGATTGACATCGCCCAAAATCGTATGTTTGATTGCGCAGGCGGCGTTTGCAAACCGCAATGCTTTTTCATTATCAAAATGGATTAATCCGTAAATCAAACCTGCGGCAAAAGCGTCGCCTGTGCCGATTCTGTCCACAACGGGATTCACTTCCAGACTTTCGGTTTCAAAATATTTTCCGCTTATCCAAAATCTTCCCTGCGTTGCCTGATTACTTGCCGTAATGCCGATTCTGGTTTTGTCAAATACTTTTTCAATGGACGGAATTTCCCTCATCAGAGTTTCCGCCGCCTGGATAAAACTTTCTTTTTCAAAACTGAAATTTGTCCCCAGAATTTCGTTGATTTCGTTCACGCCACCAATGAAAATCGTAGAGTAGGAGATGAGTTCTCTCAAAATTTTTTTTCCCTCTTTTCCGTATTTCCAAAGATTGGAACGATAAGCCGGATCGGCTGTAATTTGGATTTTTTTGGATTTGGCGAGTTGCAAACCTTGCTTCAAAGTGTCATAAGCACTTTCTGAAATTCCCGGAGAAATGCCTGTCCAATGGAAAAAATTGCAGTTTTCCAAGGCTTTTTCCCAATCCACTTGTTCGGGTTTGATGTTCGCAAACGAGCCGTTCAATCGGTTGTAAGAAATTCTACTCGCGCGCATTGCAGAACCGACTTCGAGGAAATACAATCCCAAAGGAAATTCGTTTCTGGTAACAAATTGCGTGTCGATTCCGTAACTTTTCATTGCCGAAATGGCAGAATCTCCGATGAAACAATCGGAAACATTCGTGATATGACGGGTTTCGCAGCCCATAATTGCCAAAGATGCAGCGACATTCATTTCCGTTCCGCCGAAGAAAAATTCCATTTCACGGCTTTGTCTCATCAGTTTGCTGTCGGACGGAGACAATCTCATCAATACTTCGCCAAAGGTTACAACTTTGCTCATTTATTTTCAAAATTTTAATTAAAAATAGAATTTTTTTTCTATTCTTTATTAATCATAGGATTTTATCCTATTCTTTGTTAAATCGTCGCTTTGCGACTTTTTGGTTATTATTTTAAAAAATTAAAATATTCCTTAGCATTAAAATAACAAATATCCGCCACCATTTTTCCGACCAAATCCAAATCTTCGGGAAGTTCGCCCGATTCGATTTCTTTTCCCAAAAGATTGCACAAAACCCTGCGGAAATATTCGTGTCTCGGGAACGAAAGGAAACTTCGGGAATCCGTCAACATTCCTACAAAAGTGCTGATTAATCCCATATTGGAAAGGGCGTTCATCTGTTTTTCCATTCCGTCTTTTTGGTCGAGAAACCACCAACCGGAGCCGAACTGCACTTTTCCTTTTACAGAACCGTCGTTGAAATTTCCAATCATTGTTGCGAGGATTTCGTTGTCGGCAGGATTCAGGTTATACAAAATTGTTTTCGCCAGTTTGTCTTTGGAATCCAATGCGTTAAGAAATTTCGATAAGTTTTCTGCCTGAGAAAAATCGCCGATGGAATCCCAACCCGTGTCAGGTCCGAGAACTTTCAACATTCTCGCATTATTATTTCTGAGTGCGCCCAAATGATATTGGTGAACCCAGCCAAACGAATGATACGTTTCGCCCAAAAATAGCAAAATTGCTGTTTTGAATTTTTCTATTTGATTTTGATTTAAACTTCCGCCATTTCTTTTAGTTTCAAAAATCGAATGGATTTCGGAATCCGAAAAAATTTCAAACGAAATGTTATTGAGTCCGTGGTCGCACAATCTGCAACCGTTTTCGTGGAAAAATTCGATTCTTTTCTTCAAAGCATCTTGCAAATCTTGGTAAGAATTAATGTCAATTCCTGCGGATTCGCCTAATTTATCGAGGTAGGAATTATAATCCTCATTGTCAATCAAAATCGCTTTGTCGGGACGAAAAGCCGTGCTGACCGTAATTCCGATGTTGTTTTGTTTAATCGTTTGGTGATATTCCAAAGTATCAATCGGGTCTTCTGTGGTGCAAACGGTTTCCACGTTTCTCATTTTCAAAAGTCCGTGAACGGATTTTTCGGGCGTTCTCAGTTGCGCCGAAACATTTTCGTAAACTTCGTCTGCGTTTTTCTCGCTCAGCAAATCGTAAACACCGAAATATCTCGCCAATTCCAAATGCGTCCAATGAAACAAAGGGTTTCTCAGCGTATCGGGAACGGTTTTTGCCCAAGCCGAAAATTTTTCTTTGTCGGAAGCATTTCCCGTGATGAATTTTTCGTTCACGCCCATCGTTCTCATCGCCCGCCATTTGTAATGGTCGCCGCCAATCCAGACTTGCGTAATGTTTTCAAACTGTCTGTTTTCCGCAATTTCTTTCGGCGGAAGATGATTGTGATAATCGATAATCGGCTGATTTTCAGCAAATCGAAAATACAATTCTTCCGCAAATTTGTTTTGTAATAAAAACGTATCTGTGATAAATGGTTTCATAATAAGAAGTTAGATGTTAGACTTTAGAAGTTAGACTAACTTTATTTTAAATTAATATTATTCGTTGCTTGGTTTTCCGATGGTTGCTAAAATTCCGCCATCGACATAGATAATTTGTCCGTTGATAAAATTACTCGCTTCCGAAGCCAGAAAAATTGCCGTTCCTGCCAAATCTTCGGGATTTCCCCAGCGACCTTCCGGCGTTCTGCTGATGATAAATTCGTTGAAGGGATTTCCGTCCACCCGGATTGGTTCGGTCTGTGAAGTGGCGAAATATCCCGGGCCGATTCCGTTCACTTGGATATTGTGTTTTGCCCATTCTGTGGCGAGATTTTTGGTCAGCATTTTCAGTCCGCCTTTTGCCGAAGCGTAAGCCGAAACATTGTCTCGACCGAGTTCGCTCATCATCGAACAGATGTTGATGATTTTCCCCGATTTTCTTTTAATCATACTTTTTGCAACCAGTTGAGACATAATGAAGGGCCCAGTCAAATCGACGTCAATCACTTTTCGGAAATCAGAAACTTCCATTTCCAAAGCCGGAATTCTTTTGATGATTCCTGCATTATTAATCAGAATATCGATTTTTTTGTGATTGGCTTCGATTTCGGCAACTTTTTCTTTTGCCAACTTCTCATCGGTTACATCAAAAATATATCCTGTCGCTTTATAACCTTTTGATTGATAATGAGATAATGCTTCTTCCATTTTGGAAATCGTCGTTCCGGTAATGACCAACTCCGCTCCTGCCCAGGCCAAACCTTCTGCCATTGCCATTCCCAAACCGTGCGTTCCGCCTGTAATTAAAGCAACTTTTCCCGTTAAGTCAAATAAATTTTTCATTAAAAAATATCTTTAAATATTTTTATTCTCGCTGATTTTTCAGATTTGGCAGATTTCAAATTTAAAAATTTGCTTGATTTGCTCAATCTGCGAGAGTTAATTATTTTAATTCATCGGTTTTTACAGCGTCCATATCGCCGTAATCCATATTTTCCCCTGCCATTCCCCAGATAAAAGTGTAATTGGAAGTCCCGACTCCCGAATGAATCGACCATTCCGGAGAGATGACCGCTTCTCTGTTTTTCATAAAAATATGACGGGTTTCATCGGGTTGTCCCATAAAATGTGAAATGGTTTGCCCCGCTTCTAAATCGAAATAAAAATACGCTTCCATTCTTCTGGTATGCGTGTGAGACGGCATTGTGTTCCAAACGCTTCCTGTATGGAGTTCCGTCATTCCCATTTGTAACTGGCACGTTTCCAGAACGCTGTTTACCAATAATTTGTTGATTGTTCTTCTGTTTGCGTATTTGGAATCGCCGAGTTCTACGATTTCGGCTTCGTTTTTTGTTACTTTTTTGGTCGGATAAGAATGATGCGCCGGTGCGGAATTGAAGTAAAAATACGGCTGCTCTCCGCCAACGCTTTCAAAAATTACATCTTTTTTTCCTTTTCCTATATATAAGGCTTCTTTATTGCCAAGTTCGTAAACCGTTCCGTCCACCGTGATTTTTCCTTTTCCGCCAACGTTGATGATTCCCAATTCTCTTCTGTCAAGGAAATTTTCGGCTTTCAGTTCATCGATGGTTTCGAGTTTCAGCGGTTGGTTTGTCGGCATTGCTCCGCCGACAATCAACCGGTCATACATTGTATAAACCAGTTTGATTTGATTTTGAGCAAACAAATCATTGATTAAAAACTCTTTTCTAAGTTCTTCCGTTGTATATTTTTTTACATCTTCCGGATGATGTGCATATCTGAATTCTGATGAGGTCATAGATTAAAATTTTAAAAATAAAATGTAATCGATTGCATTTGTTTTGATTCGTTCTGATGCAAAAATTACATTGGTAAATATAAAATAAATTTACACCGCTCGCAATAAAACATAATGTTTTTTATAAAATATTTATATTCAGTATTTTAAAAATTAAATTTAATGATTGTTTATGGAATATTTACCTTATAAACGGAATTATTTTTGCACAAAAAAGCGGATAAAAAAGAAAAATTTACCCAAAATTGTTTCAAGAAGCAGAGATTAAATTTTGTATTCGAGAACAGAAATTTTCAAAATTCCGTTTTTCACTGGCAATTTTGGTTAAAACATTTGTTTAAAATTTAAAGGAAATCGTAAAAAAATTCCGGTTAATGTGTTTTTGGCTTTGTTTTCTGACAGTATAAAGTTAAGATTTATTAATATTTAATTTTCTAATATTCAATTAATTATATTGATTTACAAATAATTTCTGAAAGAACATTCATAAAAAATTAATTTTTTTTGCCTGTGATTAAAAAATTATATTAGATTAGCCGAATCGGTAGATGTAAAAAATAATTGCGCAATCGATTGCATTTCTAACAATTAAAATTGATTAAATACAAAATAAAATGAGAAAATTACTTTTTACATTTTTATTGTTTGTGATTTCACACATTTCTGCTCAGACTGTATCTTTTACGGAATCGTCTGGATGGGTTGAGTCGGCTTATGTGAAATGGTCGCCTGTTGCCAACGCTTGCAGTTACAATGTATATTATACAGGCGAAGGAAATACAGACAAAAAAATTGACAGTTATTTGATTCGCAATTACGGAACTTATTACCGTGCGGATATTCCCGGACTGAAAGCAGGAAGTTATACCATTACGGTAAAGCCTGTCATTTCCGGAACAGAAGGAACAGGTTCTACAACCGGAACTTTAACGGTTCTTGCGCAGGACAGAAACGGTTTTGCATTTCACGGCGGTAGAGTTCCCGGCGGATACAAAGCGGACGGAACGCCGAAAGACAACGCCATTATTCTCTACATCACGCAAAATACCAAAAACACGGTTGCTTATGACGTGATTACCAAGAGCAATGGCACAACTACCAATTATGTCGGTTTCCAGAATATTCTTTCGGGTATCAAAAAAGGGTATGACACAAGACCTTATATTTTTCGTTTGATTGGAAATATTACTGACTTTACCGATATGGAAGGCGGCGATATTATTATCGAAAATGACGGAAATTCGTCAAGTTATATTACTGTGGAAGGCATCGGCGATGATGCAACAGCAAACGGCTGGGGAATCCGCCTGAAACACGCTACCAATGTGGAAATCAGCAATCTCGGTTTTATGAACTGCGACAGCGATGAAGGCGATAATATAGGAATGCAACAAGATAATTCTTACATCTGGGTTCACAACTGCGATTTGTTCTACGGACAAGCCGGCAGCGATGCAGACCAAATCAAAGGAGACGGCGCACTCGACAACAAAGCAACGACTTACGCAACCTATTCTTACAATCATTTCTGGGATAACGGAAAAGCCTGTCTTTTGGGACTTAGCGAGGGGACGACAACGGGATTGTATGTAACCTATCATCACAATTGGTTCGACCATTCGGATTCCCGACATCCGCGTGTCCGTTATTATTCGGCTCACATTTATAATAATTATTTTGACGGTGTTGCAAAATACGGTTCCGGTTCTACCGAAGGTTCATCATTGTTTATAGAAGGAAATTATTTCCGAAACAGCAAAAAACCGATGATGATTTCTTTGCAGGGAACTGATGTCTGGAACTCTTCCACACAGCAAAACGACCCGACAAATCAGGGAACTTTCTCCGGCGAAGACGGCGGAATGATAAAGGCTTACAACAATACGCTCGATGCAGACATCGCAACCAATTCTATGCGTTTCGTGGCTTACGGAGATACCAATCCGAATTACAATATTTCGGGTGTGATTTCTTCCACAACGGATTTTGACGCTTATGTGGTTACAAACAGAGCAGACCAAGTTCCAAGCACGGTAAAATCAAAAGTGGGAAATAATGTTTATAATAACTTCGATACGGATGCTTCTCTTTATGTTAAAAATCTTGTAATCGATGACCCGGCAGCAGCAAAAACAAAAGTAATGCAATATGCAGGTCGTGTAAACGGCGGCGATTTCAAATGGACATTTACAAATTCCACAGACGACACGTCTTATGCCGTCATCACAAGTCTGAAAACCTCATTGACCAATTATTCCTCATCGCTTGTTTCCATTCTGGGAGAAGGAACAAATCAATCGACATTGACAAATACTTCGGGCAACGCTTCGCAAACCGTTACTTCGGGAACAGCGGTTACACCGATTGTTTTCACTTGGGGAGGCGATGTTACCGACGTTACCGTTACAGGTTTGCCGGCAAACGGATTGGTTTATACAAAAGACACTTCCGCGAAAACCGTTACCATTTCCGGAACGCCGACTGCCTCTGTAACTTATTCGATGACGACAACAGGAAGCACTTGTTCCACACCGATTACTTCGGGAGGAACAATTACTGTCGGAACAAGCCCATCGACCGGAGGAATGATTCACAATCTTACAACGGACGGGACGACCAGCACTTTTTATACTTTTTCGAATTACAGTATGAAGAGTGGCGCAGAAACGGTAACATACAACGGACTGACTTTGACCGTAGCGATGAAACTGGAATCGTCCACCTCGATAAGTTTTACAACCACTGCAACAGCCAAATTTGTGATGGTATTTCCTTCGGGTTTTACAGGTTCTGTCAAACTTGACGGGACAACTTATACCGCTTCCGCCGGAATTGTTACGATAGAAAATATTACGGCAGGAACACACACCGTTACCAAAGGTTCGGGCAGTTCTTGGTTCTATTATCTGGCGACAACATACAATTCAACATTGGCGGCGAATGATATTTCAAAAGCCGAAACAAAACTGTATCCGAATCCGGTTTCCGATTATCTGCACATCAATACATCGGACAAAATTCTGAATGTAACGGTTTACAATTTTGCAGGAAGTATCGTGAAAAATAATGTTGTTGCAAACAATGGTTCTGTCGATTTGAGAAACCTCAACAGTGGAAATTATATCATCTCGATTACAACCGACAAAGGCATTATTACAAGAAAAATTATCAAAAAATAAAGTTTTTTTAGGGATTAATAGTGAATATGAGTTTTCATTCCGTAAAAAGAATGGAAACTTGTATTTTTTAAAAGATTTTGAAAAAATGAAAATCGCAGACCTGTTTTTCCGGACGATTCTGATGTTCTCGTTTTTGACGGGCATTGTTTCTTTTTCCGCCAATCCTGTAAAAAAAATCATCGTTGCACAGGACGGAAGCGGCGATTTCAAAACCGTTCAGCAGGCGGTAAATGCCGCCGATGACAATCTCAGTTCCAAAACAAAAATCTTTGTCAAAAAAGGAATTTATCGGGAAAAAATTACCGTTTCCGAAACCAAAGGCGCAATCTCTCTCGAAGGCGAAAATGCAGAAAAAACCATTATCGTTTACGATGATTTTGCATCGAAAAAAAACGCTGAAGGTCAGGAAATGGGAACGAAAAACACCGCCACTTTTTTTGTTTTTTCGGATAATTTTTCGGCGAAGAATATTACGTTTCAAAATGATGCAGGAAGAGTAGGACAGGCGGTTGCCGTTCTTGTTTCCGGCGACAAAATTGTTTTTGAAAACTGCCGTTTTCTCGGATTTCAGGACACGTTGTATCTCAAAGGCGAACACGATATTCCCTGCCCGACAAGAAAAATCCGCAATTATTTCAAAAACTGCTACATCGAGGGAACTACGGATTTTATTTTCGGAGCATCGACGGCGGTTTTCGAGAATTGCACGATTTTCGCAAAAGAAAAAGCGACCTATCTCACTGCCGCTTCAACCCCGGAAAATGTAAAATTCGGTTTTGTTTTTATTAATTGCAAAATCAAAGGCGAAGCCGACAAACAGTCGGTTTATCTCGGAAGACCTTGGCGCGTTTTTGCAAAAACGGTTTTCATAAATTGCGAAATCGATAACATTATCAAACCCGAAGGTTGGCATAACTGGAAAAAACCTGATGCGGAAAAAACCGCTTTTTATGCGGAATACAACTCCAAAGGAATCGGCGCAAATCCCGATAAAAGAGTAAATTGGTCACATCAATTAACAAAAAAAGAAGCCAAAGAATATTCGCCGAAAAATATTCTTTCGGGAAAAGATAATTGGAATTTTAAAATCAAATAATATCAAAAACTCATCTCCCTCTCCTTTGCAGAGGGTTGGGGTGAGGAAAAAAAAGTCAAAAAATGCGTTTGAAAAATCGAAAAATAATAAAAAGAAGTATCGGGTTTGCTGTGATTTTATCGATGATAATTTCCTGTTCGGTTAAAAAAAATACGGCACATTTTACCGGTGGCAAATTTTCTTACGCCGAATTATCCGTCAAAAAAGGCGGACATTGGGAAGGCAGAAAATACATCGGCGGAACTTTTGAAAATGTTTCCGAGTTGGATTTGCCGAAACAGCACACCGACCATTCCTTTGATATTCGCTACGAAGGTCCGGGTTTGGAAAATAACCAAATCGCTTACAGATTATATCTGGATTGGAGAAATGCAACCGATATTTTCGGGAAAAAAGTCGATTCTTTGGTTTTGCCAAACGTCGGGCAAGACGGTTTTGATTCCTATCACGAAGATGCAGATTGGGGACAGGATATTTTGAAAGCGGGAAAATCTCTCGGCATCGGAAGTTACGGAAGATATGAGAAATCGACCAGCACTGTTCATCCGTTCAAATCGGTAGAAAATACGTTTACAAAAATTGAAAACAGCAAAACGGAATCTTCGGTTTCAATCTATTACAAAGGTTGGAAAATGCTGAATGACAATATCAATCTCAAATCCAAACTCACGATTTTTCCTTACGACCGATTCGTAAAAGTGGATTTGTCATCAAGTCAGAATATCGATGCGCTTTGCACGGGAATTGTTTATTTCAAAGATATTCCGATGACAAAATCAGTCAGCAAAAGCGGAAAATGGGCGTATATTTCGACTTACGGAAAACAGACATTGACCGACCGGAACGATACTTTGGGAATGGCAATTTTTTATAAAGTTGAAGACGTTCAGGAACTGACGCAAAATGCAGATAATCATTTAATTATCTTTAAACCGACAACGAAAAAATTGACGTATTATTTTCTCGGAGCGTGGTCGGACGAACCAAACGGAATCAAGAACAAATCAGAATTTTTGAACGATTTGAATAAAAAATTAGACAAACTCGATAAAGACGGAAAACTTTAAAATATGAATTTCAGCAAAATCAAAATATTAGCCGTTTCGATTCTCGTTTCGGGAACAGTTTTTTCCTGCGCGCAAAATCCCAATCATCAGAAAAATGCGGAGATTTCTCAAAAAGTCATTTCCGAAAAACTGCCTTGGTCGGAGCGAATGATGCAATCCGAAATGAAACGTTTCCCCGAAGCGTGGATGCTCGATTTTTTCAAATCTCCGAAATGGAGTTACCCGAACGGATTGGTTTTGAAAGGCGCAGAACAACTTTACAAAAAAACAGGAAAACAGGAATATTTCGATTATATAAAGGCTTACGCCGACGAATTGGTAACTACCGACGGAACGATAAAAACCTACGACATCAAAAAATACAATCTCGATATGCTCAATTCGGGAAATGTTTTGATTTATCTTTATTCCGTTACCAAACAGGAAAATTATCTGAAAGCGATGCGGTTATTACGTTCGCAACTCGACAATCAGCCGAGAACTTCCGAAGGCGGATTTTGGCACAAACAGGTCTATCCCAATCAAATGTGGCTCGACGGATTGTATATGGCAGAACCGTTTTATGCAAATTACACAAAATTATTTTCGACAGGAGCGGAAGCCGAAAAATCTTATGACGATATTGTCCATCAGTTTGATGTGATTCAGAAACATTTGGTGGACGAAAAAACAGGATTATTATATCACGGTTGGGACGAAAGCCGAACGCAAAAATGGGCAGACAAAACAACAGGACTTTCCCCGAATTTTTGGGGAAGAGCAATGGGTTGGTACGGAATGGCAATCGTAGATGTTTTGGATTTTTTGCCGGAAAATCATTCGGGAAGAGCAAAACTCATTGGTTATCTGAAATCCTACTGCGAAGCGTTATTGAAAGTTCAGGACAAGAAAACCGGACTTTGGTATCAGGTTTTGGACAAGGGAAATGAAAAAGGAAATTATCTGGAAGCCTCGTGTTCATCGATGTTTGTTTACACATTTGCAAAAGCGGCAAGAAAAGGTTATCTTCCAAATTCATATAAAAAAATTGCACAAAAATCTTACGACGGAATCCTCAAAAATTTCGTTTCCGTAGAAAAAGACGGAACGGTCAATCTCAACAAAGTTTGCGCTGTTGCCGGTTTAGGCGGAAATCCTTATCGTTCAGGAACTTACGATTATTATGTAAATGAGGAAATCCGCTCCAATGACCCGAAAGGAACAGGACCGTTTATTTTAGCAAGTTTGGAATTAGGGAAATAAAATTTGTTGTAAATATTATCTAAACGCAAAGGTCGCAAAGAATATTTTTATAATTATTATGAATATTTTCGGTTCGCAAAGGCACTTCGTTCAGCGAAGATTGACTGTTTTACTTTGCTAAGTTTTACGCCTTTGCGAACGAAAAATATTTTCAATACATTCAAAAAAACTTTTGCGACCCTTGCGTTAAATCTATAAAATTAAAAAAATGAAAACATTTAAAAACATTACAACCGCAATTTTCATCACAATTTCGATAATGATTTTTGCGCAAACCGAGCAGGACAATCAGCAGGAAAGAATCGTGAATCCGTCGAAAGATAAAAACACAACCAATATTTTTCTGGCAGGAGATTCTACTGTAACCGATTACACGTTGGAAAAAAATTATAAGGAAAAGCGTTATCCGCAGCAAGGTTGGGGCGGCGTTTTTCAGGAGTTTTTTTCCACCGACAGTCTGAAAAATTTAAAATCATCAAATCTTGCAAAAAACGTTTTGATTATTGATAAAGCCAAAGGCGGACGAAGCACGAGAACGTTTTTTCAGGAAGGAAGATGGCGTTATATTTTTGAAAATCTGAAACCGAAAGACTGGGTTTTCATACAGTTTGGTCATAACGACGAATCGCCGAAAAAAGTGGACAGATATGTCGATGTTCCGGCTTATAAAGAATATCTTCGGCTGTTCATTCATCAGACGAGAGAAAAAGGCGCAACGCCGGTTTTGGTAACGTCGGTTTCCAGAAATTATCCTTGGGAAAACGGCATTTTAGGCGACAGTCATATCGATTATGCAAAAGCGATGATAGAAGTCGGGCAGGAGCAAAACGTTGATGTCATCGATTTGAACAGGCTTTCCAGAGAATTTTTCACGAAAAAAGGAAAAGATTTTGTAACCACCAATTATTTTATGAATCTTCCCGAAGGGAAATTCCCCGCCTATCCGAACGGACAAAAAGACGACACGCATTTCCAGCCCGAAGGCGCAAAAGCGGTTGCACAGTTGGTTTATAATGAATTTAAGAAAATCGTAAATAGAAAATAAATTTTCAAATACTAAAATTTTTGTCTCGCTGATTTTGCCGATTCAGCAAATTTTAAAATCAGCAAAATCTGTTTAATCTGCGAGACTTTATTCAACATTAATTAGAAGAGAGGAATGAAAAAATCAATCAAAATATTAGCAATCGGCTTATTATTGGTCGTTTCGGGAAGTTGTTCAGCACAAAATTCGATTTCCGATATTTACAAAAATGTGGAATTTCAAATGCCGACAGTTGCAGAAACTTCTTTCCCTGAAACTTCCGTTAATATCAAAAATTTCGGAGCAATTTCCGGCGGAACGGTAAAAAATACCGAAGCCTTCCAAAAAGCAATCGATGAAATTTCCCGAAAAGGCGGCGGAAAAGTCATCGTTCCGAGAGGAATCTGGCTGACCGTTCCAATTGTTTTGAAAAGCAATGTCAATCTGCATTTGGAAGACGGCGCTTTGGTAATGTTTAGTCGGGATTTTAATGATTATCCTTTGGTTGATGTCAGTTTTGAAGGACTCAACACAACCCGCTGCCAGTCGCCGATTTCGGCAAAAAATGCAACCAATATTGCGATTACGGGAAAAGGCGTGATAGACGGAAACGGCGACGCCTGGCGATATGTGAAAAAAGGAAAAATGACCGATGGACAATGGAAAGAATTGCTGTCAAAAGGCGGTGTTTTGTCTTCGGATAAGAAAATCTGGTTTCCGAGCGAAAGTTCCAAAAGAGGATTTGAAAATACGGCAAACTTCAACATTCCCGAAAAATTGACAAGAGCAGAATTAGAAAATGTAAAGGATTTTCTTCGCCCCGTAATGGTCAGCCTTGTGAATTGCGACAGGGTTTTGCTGGACGGCGTTACATTTCAAAATTCTCCGGCTTGGAATCTTCATCCGCTAATGTCCAGCAATTTGATTTTGAGAAATCTGATGGTCAGAAATCCTTGGTATTCTCAAAACGGAGACGGTTTGGATTTGGAATCCTGCAAAAATGTTTTGGTTTATAATAATACGTTTGATGTTGGCGACGATGCGATTTGCATCAAATCGGGAAAAGATGCGGACGGACGAAAACGCGGAATCCCGACCGAAAATGTCATCATCAAAAATAATACGGTGTATCACGCTCACGGCGGAATCGTCATCGGCAGTGAAATGTCGGGCGGCGTAAAAAATCTTCACGCTTCGGATTGCACATTTATCGGGACGGACATCGGTCTCCGTTTCAAAACGACGAGAGGAAGAGGCGGAATTGTTGAGAATATTTGGGTCAGCAATATCGATATGACGGGAATTCCGGCTCAGGTTATCGGTTTCAATATGTTTTACGAAGGCAATTCGCCAATCGTCGAAGAAGACCAAAATGCCGATGACGAAAAACCCAAAGCCAAAGAATTTCCCGTAACGGAAGAAACGCCGATTTTCAGAAATGTATTCTTCAAAAATATCACGGCTTCCAATTCTTACGAAGCCTTGTCTCTCAACGGTTTATCCGAAATGAATCTGAAAAATATCGTGATAGAAGATTCTTATTTCGACACCAAAAAATCCCTGACAATCGTAGATGCAGACGGAATTACGCTTAAAAATGTCAAAATAAAATACACCGACGGAATTGGTGCAACCGTTTACAATTCCAAGAATATTGATTTGAGAGGATTGACTTTGGAATCCGACAAGCCTTTGATAAAAATTTTGGGAAGTAAAACAGGCGGAATCCTTTTGCCAAAAGGAATTTCTGCGGATAAAATTTCTGTTTCCAAAGATGTTCCGAAAAATTCTGTAAAGCCGTAGTTTTTCAATCGTTTTTTTTCTCCCAAAATGAAAAAAAAGATTTTTACCACCGTTTTTGGTTAAATAAAATGTAATCGATTGCGTTAATTTTATATTTGTTTTTTGGTTTTTTTTGATTTTTCTTTAAAAAATATTTTGTGATTCATCATCTTTAATTGCCTTATAATACAGGGTTTTTCTAACCCTGCTAATAAAAATCAAGATTAATTTCCTCAAAATTTTAAAAAATCGATTGGATTGTTTCAAAATATTTTTATATTAGAAGCGTTGATTTTGATGCAAAAAAGCGCAATCGATTGCATTAAATGATTTTGTGATAACAAAACAATTAATTTAAAATTTTAAATATTATGAAAAGAACATTATTTTTTTTAGCATTTGCTGCCATCACTTATGCAGGTAAAGTAAAAGCACAAACAACAACCTGGGATTTCACAACCAACAATCCGACTTGGTCTGCAAGCGGAATAGCAGCCAATGGAAGCGTAGCCGGAGAGTTTATCGATTCGAAAGGGCTTGGATTACACGGTATTGCTACTAACAATAATTTTGCAGCGTGGAATACTACTTCTTCTGCTACTTGGTCTTCACCTGCAGAAGCGTTTACGGGGACAATAAGAGTTCAAACCAATGGAGCGGGCTATACAAGTACCGGTTCTGAAGCCACACCAACTCAGAGATATTTTTTTATTCAGGTTGATGGCGCTTGTACCGTTAAAGTTTGGTTCAAATCAGGTTCATCAGGAGCGGTAAGAAGTGTTATTGCCAGTGATGGGGCAACGGTGTACGGAAAAGCAACTACTAATTCCGGCTCTACTGACGGAATGCCGACGGACGGTGCATATTTGAGCACTTCTATTACAAAAGCGGGAACTTTTTTCCTGTACGGCGATGCTGCGGTTAATATTTATCAAATTCAGGTGGTTGGCGCAAATGTCCTCACATCTCCTACAAATACTCTGAGTGCGGTTGATGCTTCTCAGAAAAACGCAGCCAAAGTTTTTTCCAGCGGAAGCAAAGTTTATCTCTCCAATATCTCGAAAACTACGGAAGTAAACGTGTATTCTGCAAACGGAGCATTGGTGAAAACCCTGAAAACATCTGCCGATACCAATTTTGACATCAACAATACCGGTGTTTATATCGTCAATCTGAAATCAGAAGACGGCGTGAAATCTACAAAGGTTTTGGTTAAATAATAAATTAACGTTGTAACGAATACAATTCTTCTATAAGATTAAATTTTATCAAAAAAGGTTTGATGAGAAACTTCATCAAACTTTTTTTAATCCGTAATTGTATTAGGCAAGTCCAATTTCCGAAAAATAAAATCAGATAATGTATTGGATTTGGTTACAAATTAACAGTTTTAATAAAATGAAAAAGTTATTTTTTTTCTGTTTCGTTGTGTTGGTATCCGTCTTTCAAAATAAGACAAAAGCGCAATGCACGGTTACAGGTTGGGCATCACAAAACGGAGGAGTTACAGGCGGCGGAACAGCAACACCAACGGTTGTTACCACTTATGCCGAACTGAAAACCGCCGTTACCAGCAGTTCCGTAAAGGTCATTCACATTTCCGGGCAGATTACGTTTCCAAGTGCCGGCAGAATCACAATTAATTCCCAATCCGGAAAATCGATATTGGGATTAGCAGGCGCAAGGCTGATTTCCACGGATATGACAACTTCCGGCTCAGGGATTTTTTATCTGAAAAACAGTTCAAACATCATCATCAAAAATATCACTTTTGAAGGTCCGGGTGCTTATGATGTGGACGGAGGTGATAATCTCACTATTGATAACAGTACCAATGTTTGGGTTGACCATTGCACATTCGAAGATTCTGTGGACGGCAATCTCGACATCAAAAGCGCATCGAATTATATTACGATTACGTGGACAAAATTTCAATACTTGAAACCTCCGACAGCAGGCGGTTCGGGCGGTTCTGATGACCATCGTTTTTCCAATCTTTTCGGTTCGAGCGACAGTGATACAGGAGATACGGACAAATTGAAAATCACGATGCAATATTGCTGGTGGGGACAGGGCGTTCGCGAAAGAATGCCGAGAATACGATACGGGCAGGTTCATTTGGTCAATAATTATTTCAGCAGTTCTGTCAGCAACAAATGTATCTACGCCGGATACAAAGCCAATGTTTTGATAGAAAGCAATTATTTTGAAGGGGTCAAAAACCCGATTTCTTTGGAAACGGGGAATTTTACGGCAGCGCAGTCGGTCAATAACATATTCTCAGGAACATCAGGAACTTCTGCCGGTTCGGGAACGGCTTTTACGCCGCCTTATTCCTACACCGCAATTTCTGCCGCAGATGTAAAACAGACGGTAATGAACGGCGCAGGCGCAGTTCTTGCCAGCCCGACCGATTGCCTATTGGCAGTTGCCGATACAGATTTTAAAAGCAAACAGGAATTTACTTTTTTCCCGAATCCTGCCACTGAAAAAGTTTCCTTAAAGATTTTTTCTGATGAGAACAACACGCCGATTACCATTTCGGTCATTGATGTTTCGGGGAAGTGTGAAGGTGTTATTTACAAAGGATTTTTACAAAAAGGAGACAATGTCATTAATGATATTTCTGTCAAAAAAATAGGAAAGGGCGTGAAGGTTTTTCAGGTAAAAACAAACAGCAATACTTCTGCCCGGAAAATAATCGTGAAGTAAAAGAAGCCTTGTCAAGGTTTCAAACCTTGACAAGGCTTTTAAAATAATAATCAAATCAAAGGCTATGAAAAAAACGCTTATTTTACCATTAGTAATGCTTTGCACAGCAATGATTTTCGGAATCGGAAAAAATATTTCTTTTTTTTCAGGCTCCGAAACGGTTAAATCCGACAATTTTTTTTCAAAAATAAAAACGAAAAAAGAAACCGAACCGAAGAAAAAAATACAGTCAAATTTTTTGGAATCAACTCCGGCTTCCGTAATCTGGCCCCTCATTTCGGATATTACGACCAAATCTCTGGAAGGTAATCTGGAATCTACTTTCAGTTATCCGACTTCGGCTATGGCGTATCAGGTCAATACCAAAATCGATTTTACCAGCGACGGAACTACGGACAGCAACATTATTTTTTGGCAAGGAACTTCGAGTACCAATAGTTGGACAGGAACAGGCAGCACAAGCACAATTAATTCTAATGTATATGTTCAGTTTGAAGTCAATCCCACCAATAGCGGCACTTTTACCATTAACGAAATTTCGGCACTCGTGGGAGCGTCAGGAACGGGAAATATGTATTATCAGGCGTTTTATAGTTTGAACGAAGATTTTTCCGGTCCGGTTCAGATTCAGGCGGCGACCAAACTTACCCAGAATGCTTCGATTACATTAAATGCTACGCTTTCTACGGCAGTGGTGTTGTCCGGTAGTCAGAAATTCTATCTTAGATTCTATCCTTATCTCGCATCTGCTGCAACCAATAAACAATTCGGGTTGAGGAATGTCAAAATATCAGGAACAATGGATGGTTCTGTTGTCGATTTTGCAACGGTTTCTACAACTGCGGTTTCATCAATCTCGACAGAAACAGCGGTTTCCGGCGGGACAATTTCCAGCAACGGCGGCGGAGAGATAACGGCAAGCGGTGTAGTCTGGAATACAACAGGAACGCCAACCACTTCGGATTCCAAAACCACAGAAAACGCAACAACAGGAAGTTACACAAGTAATTTGTCGGGATTAACGGCAGGAACGACTTATTATGTAAGAGCGTATGCAACCAATTCTGCGGGAACTTCTTATGGAAACGAGGTCAGTTTTACGACATTATCAAGCATTGTTCCACCGACGGTTACCACAACATCGCAATCTCAGGTTACAAACAAATCGTTTGTCGTTTCGGGTAATGTTACGGCTTGGGGAGGCGCAGAAGTTACGGACAGAGGGATTATCTATTCCACAACCGCAAACCCGACGATTGACAATGCAACAAAAATCTCGACAGGAACAGGAACGGGAACATTTTCTTCCTACGCTTACGGCGTATCCGAATCGACTTTGTATTATGTGAGAACTTTTGCAACCAATTCCGCAGGAACTTCTTACGGTTCAACAGCCACGGTTACAACGCTCGCAACAGACCCGGACGTTGTAAAAACCGTAAATCAGGACGGTTCAGCGGATTATACGACCATTCAGGCGGCGTTTGATGCTGTTCCTACAAATTATACGGGAAGATGGATTATCCACGTAAAACCCGGAACTTATACGGAAAGACCGACATTGGCATCGAACAAAAACAATGTTTATCTCATCGGAGATGATGTCGAAACAACGATTATTACCAATAATATTTCTGCCGGAGATATCAATCCCGATACAGGTTCGGCTTGGGGAACGTCGCTTTCTCAAACGATGGCGATTTTCGGAAATGATTTTACGGCTTCTAAAATTACCGTTGCCAATACTTTTGTAAACTCGACGGCGAATACACAAATCAACTCTGCAACACAGGCAGTTGCGCTCAAAACACAAGGCGACCGTCAGGCGTTTTACGATTGCAGAATCTTGGGTTATCAGGATACTTATCTCGGGAACAGCATCGGAAGGGCATATTTCAAAAATTGTTATATCGAAGGAAATGTCGATTTTATTTTCGGTCGTCAGACGGTGGTTTTCGACCATTGTACAACTTATATCAACCGTAATAACAGCGTTGTAACAGCGCCTTCCACAGAATCTACCACCAAATTCGGAATGGTGTTTCTGGACTGTGATTTGACTGTTCCGACTGCCGGAACTTTGGATTTCAACGGAACAGCAATCAGTAATTTCTATTTTGGACGCGCTTGGCAAAATTCGCCGAAATCGGCTTTCATCAGATGTGAAGTGCCATCGATGCTCAATGCAATCGGGTGGACAACGCCAATCAATACCGTAAGTTCGGTAACTTTTGTGGAATACGGAAATACCGGCGACGGCGCAACGCCCGAAAGACTGGCACAAAGAGGAAACGGCGGTGTTGTTCTTACCGAAACGGAATCGCAAGTTTATACGATTTCCAATGTTTTCAAAAAAGAAACAGACCCGACATTTGCTTTCGATTGGATGCCGGAAAGTTCTGTGAATATCGATTTTGGCACATTAGCCGTAACCGATGTAAGCAAAACAAAAATCAATGTCTATCCGAATCCTTTTACGGACAATGTCAATATCGTTTTCGACCTGAAAACTTCATCAAATATTTCGGTAACGATTTATGATGCTAACGGAAAAATTGTAACAACACTCGTCAGAAGCGGAAAAGCCGGTCAGAATATCATTAATATTGATACGAATGATTTGCGAACCGGAGTGTATTTCTACAACATCAAAACCGACAGCGGACAAACAAGCGGAAAATTAATCCGGAAATAAACAGATTTATGAAAACCGTTTTTGTTGGCAAAAGCGGTTTTTTTTATAGAATGTTTATCATTTTTTGTGTAACAAATTTGAGAAATCAATACAATTATTGCATAAATTTGCACAGACCTTAGAATCGGAACGAATGAAAAAGAAAAGCACCACCATATATGATATTTCCAAAAAATTGAACGTAAGCGTGGCAACGGTTTCCCGCGCGTTGAACAATCATCCGAGAATCAGCCAGGCAACCAAAGATTTGGTTTTGGAAGCGGCTAAGGAAATGAATTATAAGCAAAACAATCTTGCAAAAGCACTAAAAAGCGGGCAAACGAAAACAGTCGGTGTCATCGTTCCTTATATCAATACCAATTTTTTCTCGTCTGTCATCAGAGGGATAGAAGAGGAGTTGTTTTCCTACGGTTATCAAGTGATTATCTGCCAAAGCCACGACGATTCCGCCATCGAAAAAAAACAGGTTAATACGTTGATTAACACGCAGGTAGATTGTATTTTTATGTCCATTTCCAGAGACGCTTCCGATGTGGATTATATCAAAAAAATCATCAGCACCACCAATACACCGATTATCTTTTTTGACAGAAAAAAGGATATTTCCGGCATCAGCACTGTTACGATTGACGACCATAAAGGCGGTTATCTTGCGACCGAACATCTCATCAAAGAAGGTTACAAAAATATTATCCATTTTGCAGGCGACCAGAATTTGGAAATCTACCGAAACCGGTTAGGCGGATATATTGAGGCTTTGAAAGATTACAAACTACCTGTAATAGAGGAAAATATCATCAATACGGGAAGCAAAATAGAGGAGGGGATAGAAGCCGTGAAGAGACTTTGGAAACGGGAAATCAAACCCGATGCGATTTTTTCGGCGAGTGATTTTACAGCTTTGGGCGCTTGTCAGGAGCTGAAAAAAATGAAACTAAAAATTCCGCAAGATGTCGGAATCATCGGTTTTAGTAATGAACCGTTTACGCAGTTTATGGAATTGTCCATCAGTTCTGTTGACCAAACGCCGGTTGTGATGGGAAAAATGTCGGCAACTGTTTTCCTGGAAAGTATCAAAGATAGCGGAACGGGAATCAGCATCGAGAAAAAACTCGTTCTTGCACCGACACTTCATATCAGACAGTCTTCTAAAAGAAGATAGATTTGGTAATGGCTATGAAGATTCTATGAAAAACAGTCTGTTTTTTCAAAAGGATTGATGGGTGATGAACGAAGGCATCTAACTAACATTCATTGAACAACAAGACAACATTTTTGTAAAAGTAGAAACCAATATCAATCAGGTTGTGAGGATTGCAAATGGACAGAAATTCATTTCAGAATCTGAACCTCGGAATTTCAACCAAAAACTATCTTCAAAAACAATTTCTAAAAAATTTTGTTATTTTAATTAAATGTTTTATTTTTGCACACTCAATTTATGGACAAGCTAAGAAACTATGACATCAGCTTTTCCGGACTGAAAAACGGAAAACATGAATTCCGTTTTGAAATTGACAAAGCGTTCTTTCAACTTTTCGACACGGAGCAGGAATTTTCCAATCCGAAAATTACGGCGGAGGTATTGCTGGACAAGCATTCCACCTTTCTGGAATTTTGGATAAAAATCTACGGCAATGTGGAGCTGATTTGCGACATTACCAATGCCTCTTTCAGACATCCCATTGAAAACGAGGTGAAAGTTCTGGTAAAATTCGGGGAAGAATATGACGACAGCAACGAGGAAGTAATCACTATTCCGATGCACGACCATTCTTTCAACACGGCACAGCTGATATACGAAAACGTAATCCTGTCCGTCCCGATGAAGAAAATTTCGCCGGATGTAACGGATGAAGATTTGGAAATACTCAACCGCTTCAGCCCGAAAGCAAGTGAAGAAACAGAAGAAGAACACGAAAGCGACCCGCGTTGGGAAGCACTGAAAAAGTTAAAAGATAAAAATTAAAAATAGTTTAAATAGGATGAGATGATGAATCTCATCGCTCATCAGTTAAAAATTATTAAAAATGGCACATCCTAAAAGAAGACAATCATCTACAAGAAGAGATAAAAGAAGAACTCACTACAAAGCAGTAGCACCTCAGCTGGCTAAAGATTCAGCTACGGGAGAACTTCATCTTTATCACAGAGCACACTGGCACGAAGGAAAACTGTACTACAGAGGAAAAGTAGTGCTTGAAAAAGAAGTAGAAACTACTGAAGAAAACTAAAAAGGTTTTTTGCAAAAATGCCTTGATTTTATAAGAAAACCACTCGAATTTTACTAAATTCGAGTGGTTTTTGTTATTATTAACCGTTTTTTAGTATATTTGAAATCTGATAAAAACAAATTTTATGGACATTAAAGACATACAAAATCTGATTAAGTTTGTATCGAAAGCAGAGGTTTCCGAAGTGAAGTACAAAACCAAAGATTTTGAAATTACCATCAAAACTCCGCTTGCCGGAAACGAAGTAAGCTATGTTCCCCAACAAGCTGTTTACACTGCTCCTCAGCAGATTCCCGCAAACGCTCCGGCAAGTGCTCCGGCATCCGCTCCTGCTTCAGCAGATTCTTCTGATTCGCCAGCAGACAACAGCAAATATGTAACCATCAAATCTCCGATGATAGGTACATTCTACAGAAAGCCGTCTCCGGACAAAGATGTTTTCGTAAACGTAGGCGATGAAGTTTCCGCAGGAAAAGTAGTCTGCGTCATCGAAGCCATGAAACTTTTCAACCAGATTGAATCCGAAGTAAGCGGAAAAATCGTGAAAATCCTAGTGGACGATGCAACTCCGGTGGAATACGACCAACCGTTATTCTTAGTAGACCCATCTTAATTATTAAGTGATGAGTGATAGATGATGAGTAATTCATCAATCTCAAATATCGAATTTCAAATTTTAAATTAAATTAAGATGTTCAAAAAAATATTAATTGCCAACCGCGGTGAAATCGCAATGCGTATTCTCCGTACCTGCAGAGAAATGGGGATAAAGACCGTAGCAGTCTATTCTACCGCAGACAAAAACAGTCTCCATGTTCGTTTTGCCGACGAGGCAGTGTGTATAGGCCCGGCAGCCAGCAAAGACTCTTACCTTAGGATTCCCAATATTATTTCCGCTGCAGAAATTACCAATGCCGATGCGATTCATCCCGGATACGGATTCCTTTCTGAAAATGCCAATTTCTCCAGAATCTGCGAAAAAAACGGAATCAAATTCATAGGTGCAACTCCCGAGCAAATCGACAGAATGGGCGACAAAGCCAACGCAAAGGCGACCATGAAAGAAGCCGGTGTGCCGTGCGTTCCCGGTTCTGACGGGCTGATTGATTCCTACGAAACCGCAGCAAAATTAGCTGAAGAAATGGGGTATCCGGTAATGATTAAAGCCACCGCAGGAGGAGGAGGAAAAGGAATGCGTGCTGTTTGGAAAGCAGAAGATTTAAAAAACGACTGGGATTCTGCAGTTCAGGAGGCGACTGCTGCTTTCGGCAATGGAGGAATGTACATGGAAAAACTCATCGTTGAACCTCGGCATATCGAAATTCAGATTGCCGGAGACCAATACGGAAAAGCCTGTCATCTTTCCGAAAGAGATTGCTCTGTACAAAGAAGAAATCAGAAATTAACAGAAGAAACGCCATCTCCTTTTATGACCGAAGAACTTCGTCAAAAAATGGGAGAAGCTGCCGTAAAAGCTGCGGAATATATTGGTTATGAAGGCGTAGGCACGGTTGAATTTTTGGTAGATAAAGACCGAAATTTCTATTTTATGGAAATGAATACCCGAATTCAGGTGGAGCATCCGATTACGGAACAGGTTATCGACTACGACTTAATCCGAGAGCAGATTCTTTTGGCAGCAGGAACGCCGATTTCAGGAATCAACCACTATCCGAAACTGCACTCTATCGAATGCAGAATCAATGCTGAAGACCCTTATAACGATTTTCGCCCGTCTCCGGGGAAAATCACGAGCCTGAACATTCCGGGAGGGCACGGCGTAAGAGTGGACACACACGTTTATTCAGGATATACGATTCCGTCCAACTACGACTCCATGATTGCAAAGCTGATTACAACGGCTCAAACCAGAGAAGAAGCCATTGCAAAAATGAAACGTGCTTTGGAAGAATTCTATATTGAAGGCGTAAAAACCACGATTCCGTTTCACAGACAGCTCATGGACAATCCTGATTATCTCGCCGGAAACTACACTACGAAATTTATGGAAGATTTCGTAATGGATAGAAAGTACGAGAATAATTAAAATATCAACCTTGACATTCTGAGCCTGTTTAAAAATTATTAAGAAATAAAATTTTCAGGGATTTTTCTTTTTCCCGTCCCTAAAGGGTGGAGAAATCCCTGAAAATTTCATCAAAATTATACCCTTTAGGGTTGGGAAATTAATTTTGATGAAATTTAAACAGGCTCTATATATTAAGTGCCAAATTCTTAAAATTATTTTATGCTTTTACAAAAAACAGATAAAGCCGCGAATTTTCGCGGCTTTATTGTGTGTAATTTTGTTTAAAATCTTATGCCTCTGCTTCTTCAGTTCCTTCTGCTTCAGCAGCAGGAGCTTCTTCTGTAGTTTCAGCAGCAACTTCTTCTGCAACTTCCTCAGCTGCAGGAGCTTCTTCTGTTTCTGCTACTACAACTTCTTCGGCAGCAGGAGCATCTGTAACTTCTTCAGTTGCAGTTTCTTCAACTACCTCTTCAGCAGGAGCGTTTGCCGCTTCCTCAGCTGCTTTTGCATCAGCTTCAGCCTGTGCAGCAGCATTGATTCTTGCTTCTTTTACTTTGGTTTCAGCTTCTAAAGCTGCTTTTTTAGCATCAGCTTTTGCTTTCGCCAAACCGTCTGTTTTCCCCTGAACTTTTGATTCTTTTTCTTCTAACCAAGCGTTGAATCTTTTTTCAGCTTCAGCTTCATCGAAAGCACCTTTTGCTACACCGCCTTGCAAGTGTTTTTTGTAAAGTGCACCTTTGTAAGAAAGGATTGCTCTTGCAGTGTCGGTAGGCTGGGCTCCGTTGTTTAACCATTTTACGGCTGAATCTACATTCAATTCAATAGTAGCAGGGTTCGTAATTGGGTTGTAAATACCGAGTTTTTCAATGAATCTACCATCTCTTCTCGCTCTTGAATCTGCAACCACGATGTGGAAAAAAGGTTTTCCTTTTTTACCGTGTCTTTGTAATCTGATTTTTACTGACATATTTTAAAAATTTTTGGGAACACGTCCCGGTTAAATGTTTGAGGGTGCAAAGATATGATTTTTTTTCAATTTACCAATGTAATAATCTAACAATGTAACAATCTGATTGGTAAATTGGTAAACTGTTACATTGGTACATTGGTACATTGGTACATTGATTCATTGATATATTGATACATTGCTACATTATTAAATTGGTACATTGATATTTCCCATATAGAACAATCCCAGACATTTTTGGTTTTCCTCAATTTTCAAAGAATTTTTCAGGTTGTCGACTAATTTTGGGGAACTCCAATAACAGCCGATTTTGTGGGCGGTACAAGTGAGATACATATTCTGAACAGCCATTGCCGTTGCGGCGATTTCTTCCCAATCCGGAACAAGTCCGCTAAATTCGCAGACAATCGTGATAATGGTATCAGCTTTTTCGGTTTTGAAAAGAATATCGTCATATTTCTTCTGCAAAAACTGAAATTCGGGAGTGATTGCTTTGTAAATGCTTTGCAGTTCTTTTCCCAAAGCGGTTTTTTCTTCACCTCTAAAAACTTTAAATCTCCATGGTTTTGTCCGTTTATGATTCGGGGCAGGAACGGCGGAATTTAAAATTTCATCAATAATGGATTGTGGAATTTCGGTGTCGGTATACTCTTTCGGGAAGATGCTTCTGCGTTCTTCGATGATGTGTTTTAAGATTTTTGCGTTTTCCATTGAGTAAAATTACGATTATAAATTTGAGATTTGAGATTTGAAATTCGTAATTCGCACTTCGTAATTTAAAAGAATCGTATTATTTTATTTTAGAAAATTGGAAGTCTGATAATTTTTCACCACGAAACGAAGTCCGGTTTCCAGAATTTCGCCCATGGTATTGCATTTCAGGAATTGGGTGTGGTAGGTGAGTTTTTGGAGGGCGGTTTTCAGTTCGTCTATATTTTCGGGTGGAGAGATGTGGTCTTCTTTCATAATATCGAGAAGGCTCTGAAGTCTTATTTGGCTTGCCAAAGCTCGTTTTGCGATTGCCGAACGCACTTCTTTGCGGTATTGTTCTATGGAATTGGGTTTTAGTTTTTCCTTTACCATTTCCACCATTTTTTTGTTTTCCTTAAAGTATTGAGGAAGATAAATTTTCAGATGACCTTCGTAACATTGCTGGTCGAAATCAATCGGGCGGATTCGGTACACCACCTGGTCGAAATCGTGGGTCGGAATCACCACGTAATTGTAGGAGCGCATATCGCCGAGCAGTCCAATCATGCATCGTTCATTGAATTTTACAAAATCTTTTGCAATTTGCGCTTTTTCCCGTTCGGTACGCCGTTCCAGATGTTCTTCGATGAAAACATCTCCCGGAATCCCGACGATGTGTTCTTCAATCAAGGTGTTCTGATGAATCAAAAAATTGATGCGGTTGGATGATAGAATGTGTTCCAGTTCCAGCCCGTAGATTCGCGAGGCATCCGCTTTTTTAATGTAAAAATTGGTGTAGTTGTCATTCAGAATATTCCGCACCCTGATACGAAACGGTTTCGAGTTGCCAAACGTGCAGTAATGAATGGAATCCACCTTGAGATAGGGGAGAACGGCTTCATCACCGTCGGAATGAAGCAGGGTGTAAATTTTGTTGAGGTTGGCCTCGATTTCTGAATGCTCGAATTCGGAATAATAGACACTGAGCCAAAGGGTATCTTTGCCGTCTTTGTCTTCCACAGCGGTATATCCGGTAAATCTCATCAGGTCGTCGTAGAAGAAACGGATTCCGGTAAGGCGGTTGTATTTCTTCAGGTATTGCATCAGTTCCGGATTGACGGGATATATGGGCTTGCGGTATTCTATTCTGACGTCTTTCATGTTTTAAATCAAAACTTTCAGTTATTTGTTTTTTTATAATAATTCACAGCACATTCCAGAAACTGTTTGAATTCTTCTTTCGGCATATATCCGGAAACAGGATAGTTGATTACTTTTCCGTCCGGTGTCATCATCACGTAATGCGGTTGAGAATTATTATTGAAATTCACCTGCTGGAAATAGCTCCAGCGGTCCCCGATGCTATTTATTTTTTTCAGTTGTCCGTCGCCGAGGTCTATTTTGGTCTGCTCATTTTCCGCAAGTGCCTCTTTATCGTCAACATATAATGAAGCGAGAATCACATCATTTTGCAAAATCGGTAAAATATCGGGCTCACTCCATACGAATTCTTCCATTTTTCGGCAGTTTTCGCAACCATATCCCGTAAAGTCGATGAGGACAGGCTTGTTTTCTTTCTGTGCGGTTTCCATGGCTTTGAAATAATCATGCTCAGGATGCATTCCGAGGATTCCGTCTTTTTCATCGTGGAAATAGCTCACATTAATCGGAGGAAGAATACCGCTTAACATCTGGAGCTTCGGACGTTCCGCAGGAAATAATCCCTGAATCAGATAAATCAGAAATCCGATTCCCAATACTCCGAAAAGTTTTCTTCCGTGTGAAATTTTTGGCTTTTTATCATCGTGAGGAAAACGGATTAATCCGAACAGATACAGTACCAATCCTAAAGTAATCAGAATCCACAGCACGATGAAGAGTTCTCTTTTCAATAAAAATGTTTTGGAAACCAAGTCGGCTTTGGAAAGGAATTTCAATGCCAGTCCGAGTTCGATGAAACCTAAAACCACTTTCACCGTATTCATCCAGCCTCCGGATTTCGGCAGACTTTGCAATGCCTGCGGAAACAAGGCAAGAAGCCCGAAAACGATGGCCCACGAAAGCCCGAATCCCGCAAGTGCAAAAGTCAAAAGCATCGGAACATTGGCGGAACCGGTAACGGCACTTCCGAGCAGGCTTCCCAGAATCGGCCCGGTACACGAAAATGAAACGATAACCAGCGTTAATGCCATAAAGAAAATCCCGATGATTCCTCCGGCTTCTTCCGCTTTGGAAGATTTGTTGGCAATGGAACTCGGCAGTGTAATATCATAATATCCGAAGAAACTTCCTGCAAAAAATATGAATATGGCAAAAAACAAAATATTCAGCCATACCGAAGTGGAAATCTGATTAAAAATATTCCCTGCAATCCCGTCAATCAAGTGGAACGGAACACTCAGCAATACGAAAATCAGAAGAATGAAAAATCCGTAAAGCAATGCATCTCTTTTCCCTTTTGATTTGTTGAAACTTCCTTTGGTGAAAAACGAAACCGTGAGCGGAATCATCGGGAAAACGCATGGAGTAAGCAATGCGATTAATCCTCCGATAAATCCGAGAAGCAGATAAGTCCAGTAATTTTCGTCAACTTTTTGTTTTGCCGTACCGCAGTCGGTGAGCGGGTTTTCAAAATCTATGGAAGCTACTTTCAGATTTTTCGGGTCTGGTTTGGTAAATTTTGAAATTGGATTTTCGGTTTCGACAGGCTCAGGAACTGCTGTGATAACCGTGTCCGGAGCGGTTTCAATATTGGTTTCCGTTGTCTTTTCATCAACTTTCGGAGCCGTTTTTCCGGCTACGTTTTTGCTAAATTCCAAAGTGTTGGGAGCAAGGCAGACTCTTTCGTTGCAGGTCTGATAAGTGAATTCTACGGTTACATCCGCCGGTTTTGTAGGGTCTTTCAGCTTGAATTTCTGTTTGAACTTTGCAGAATTGGCATAATAAATCATATCCGCACCAAAAGCATCGGAAAATTCCTGAATTTTCTTTCCGCTTTCCGTGAATTTGCCAATCAGTTCGATGTTTTTTCCGCTGACGATGAGTTCTGTCGGGATAGCGGTATCGGGAGCAAGATCTTTGGAATTGACGTGCCAGCCCTTGTCGAGCGTTACGCTGATTACCGCTTCGTATTGATTGTCGCCAATGTTTTCAATATCGAATTTTAATTTGGCGGGGTCTTTTATCTGTGCATTAATCAATGTTCCCAGTGGAATCAGGAACAGCAAAAACCAGTTTTTCAGTTTCATTTTTTACTTTTAAATTGAATGTTTACAATATTTTTCGCAGTATCATCAGCGGAAAATCTTCTGTCCTGTCTCAACGGAAGAACTCCCAAAACCACATCATTTCCGTCCGCGAGAAGCCATATTTTTGTTTTGTCAAAAATAGAGATTTTTTCGTCCTTAAAAAATTTGGACACTGTCTTTTTTCCGGTCATTCCGGCTGGGAAAAATACGTCGCCCTGTTTTTTTCTTCTTAATTTTAAAGGAAAAACGAGTTTTTCAGCATCAAATCGCCACTTGTCATTGCGAGCCATGAAGCAATCTTCTTCTATAAAATCCGAAAGGTCAATTATATTTCCGGCTTTTATTTCCAAAACAATTTTTTCATCCGTTTCCTCGTTTCCGTCTTCCGACTTCCTTACCAAAATCAATTCTTCTCTGTCAACAACAAGCTGAAAATCATCGGAATAAAAAGATTTTCCCGTTTCTGTACTGAATATTTTAGCGATTTCATTACTGTTGTTAAATCCGAATTTTCGTAAAATTTCAAACTTGACAAAATCAGATTCGGTGTTTAATCTCTTTTTATTTATAATGATTGTTTCGTCTTTTTTGGAAATTATTGTATCCTGAATTTCATTGATTTTGTCATCAACGAAAGATTTGGCTTGATTCAGATATTCTATACTTGAGGCAAAATTTTGAAGAAAATTTTCGTTGGTTTTTTCTAATTCGGGAACGATTGTATTTCGGATAAAATTTCTGAGGTAATCGTTTTTCTTATTAGACGAATCTTCACGAAATTCAATTTGGTTTTCTTTGGCAAAATGATAAATTTCTTCTTTTGAAAATTCCAAAAGCGGACGGATAATTCCGTTTTCATCAGCAGGAATTCCGCTCAATCCACGGATTCCGCTTCCTCTTGAAAGATTGATGATAAAGGTTTCCAGCTGGTCGTTCAGGTGATGCGCAGTTACCAGAATCTCAATATTTTCCTGTTCCTGAATTTCTTTAAAAAAACGATAACGCAGATTTCTCGCCCAATTCTGAATGGAATTTTCCGGTTTTTCATCTTTTTCCGAAATTTCGTACAGATGAAAAGGAATATGATGTTTTCGGCAAAATTCTTTAACAAATTTTTGGTCTTTTTCAGAATCTTCACCCCGAAGTTTGTAATTGACGTGAGCCACCTGAAACTTTAAACCTGAAACCTGAAACAAATGCAGTAAAACCATAGAATCTGCGCCTCCGCTTACAGCAAGAAGAAAATTTTTCTGCCGGAAATCTGGGCAGAGTTTCTGCATCTTATCGAGAAATTTTTGGTCTGAAAGCACTTCGTAAATCTTAAAATTAACTTAAATTAAGCAAAGATAAGTCATCTTTTAAAAATGAATTTGTAAATTTGAAACAATAAAAAAATCTTTCTTATGAAATTGTCGAAAATTTTAACTGCGGGATTTGCTGTCCTTGTTCTCACGAGCTGTGTGAGCAAAAAGCAGTATGATGCGCTGAACCTCAATTACAAACAAAGTATTGAAAACCTTGCTGAACGCCAGAGAGAAATCCAGGAACTGAAATCTCAAAATTCAGGACTTGCAAGTGAAAACGGTCTTCTGAAAAACCAGAACGAGGCCCTGAAATCCTCTCTTGATGCCTGCTTGGCTAATGCCGGCAAAGGTTCTGCCAACATTGATAAGCTGATTGGAGAAATCAACGCTTCCAATAAATATATCAAACAGCTTATTTCTACTAATTCCAAAAACGACAGCCTGAATCTTGCCCTTTCCAACAAATTGAAAAGGTCTTTGGACAACGTATCCGACGAGGATGTGGCTGTAAAAGTGCTGAAAGGCGTGGTAATGATTTCCCTGTCGGATAAAATGCTGTACAAAACAGGAGATTACAATGTATTGCCTGCTGCACAGGAAGTTTTGGGAAAAGTAGCGAAAGTAATCAACGATTACGATACGTATTCCGTACTTATCGAAGGGAATACGGATAATGTTCCTTTAAGTTCTTCAAATTTGCCGAAAGACAACTGGGATTTATCTGCTTTGAGAGCGACATCAATGGCGAAAATTCTTCAAACCCAGTTCGGGGTGAACCCAGCGAGAATCACCGCCGGAGGACGAAGCGAGTACAATCCTAAAACAACCAATGCTTCCGTTTCCGGACGTGCGGAAAACAGAAGAACGGAGATTATCATCATGCCGAAACTGGATGAATTCATGAAACTCATGGATATTGCTCCGGTGAAAAATTAAATAATTGAATTGGATTAGGCGTTTAAGCATTATTGAAAAACCCAATTTGCTCGAACTAATGAAAATATAAATTAAATTTGGCGAAAGCCTTTTTGCTATTGCCTCTTTTATAAATGGGCTAAAGCCCGTTCCTATTGATGTTTTAAAAATATCAATTATATGCCTAATTCAATGATTTAATTTCATAGCCTAAATTCGGTTAATAATTATACATTAAAATTATTAACCGAATTTGGTTTTAAAATAATATTGAAAACCAACAGGTTGAAATAAAAACAGAAATATGCTCTATTTTGAAGCACAGCAAGGCGGTAAAGAACCTTTTGTTCTTCTCCACGGATTCATGGAAAACCTTAGCATTTGGAATGATATGGAAAAAGATCTTTCCAAAGATTTTTCACTGTTGAAAATTGACCTTCCGGGACATGGCAATTCCGATGTTCTTGCGGATGTGCAGACGATGGAAATGATGGCGGAAGAAGTAAAAAAGGTGCTTGACTGCCAAAACCTCAGCAAAGTTCATCTGCTGGGACATTCCATGGGCGGTTATGTAAGCCTTGCTTTTGCAGAAAAATATCCTGAGCTGTTGAAAAGTATTACCTTGTTTTTCTCCACTTCTCTTGCTGATAATGATGAGAAAAAAGACATCCGGAGAAGAAGCATCGAAGTTATCGACCAAAATTTCAGCTTTTTTGTGAGCAACAGCATCCCGAATCTTTTCAGTGAAAATGAAAAAGATATTCTGGAGGAAAAAATTAATTTTGCTAAAGAAATAGCATTAAAAACGAATATTCAAGGCGTAAAAGCCTCACAGCTTGGAATGGTGGAACGACCGGACAGAACTCATATTCTGAAGAATTTTGAGGGAAAAATCCTCATTATCGCCGGAAAGCATGACAACGCAGTAAAGACCAGCGATTTTATCCGACACATTCCCGACAGAACCAATATCAAAACCTATATTCTGGACTGCGGACACAACGGGCAATGGGAAAAACCGGAAATCTGCGCTGCAATCATCAATACGGAACTTCTGCACAATCTGCCGGAACATTTGGTGTTGTAAAGGAAATATTAAAAATCCTCTTCTTCAATTTTTTCTTTGAAATCCTCAATAGTTTCGTAGATATCCTTGAAATATTTTCCGCCTGCCGCATTGATATGTCCGCCTCCGTTGAAATATTTTCTGGAAAACTGGTTCACATCCACATCATCTTTGGAACGGAAAGAAATTTTAATAAAATCTTCATACAAATCCTCCATAAAGAAAGCCGACATCCGCGTTCCCATGATGCTCAGGCCATAATTCACAAAACCTTCCGTATCGCCTTTTTCAAAGCCTAAATCCTGAAGCTCTTTTCTTTTCAGATAAAGGATTGCAACTTTCCCGTCTTTTACGAGTTCAATTCTGCCCAAAATCAGTGAAAGCAAATGCAGTCTGGAAACCGTATTTGTATCCCATGTGGCGGAGGAAATTTTCGCAGGGTCTGCACCTTTGTCTATCAAATTGGCTACAATCCTGTGCGTATCGGAGCTTGTGGAACGGAATCGGAAACCGCCGGTATCCGTCATGATTCCGGTATACAGGCATTCCGCAATATCCTGATTGACGAGATTTTCCTCATCCAGAGCCTGAATAAAATGATACACCATCTGGCAGGTCGCCGGAATTGCCGTATCCGAATACACAAAATCGAATTCATCCGGCTGCTGGTGGTGGTCGATGAGGATTTTCACGGCTTTGCAATGGTCAATCCACGGTGCTACGAGGTTTCCGCTGCGGTGTGAAGCATTGAAATCAAGGATAAAAAGAATATCCGTCTCATTCAGAAGTGCTGCCGCCTGTTTTCTTTTATAATCGGCAATCGTGATTTTTCTGGCTTCCGGCATCCATTTCAGGAACTTTGGAAAATCATTTGGAACAATTACTTCCGCTTCGAGACCTTTGGCTTTCAAAAAATGTTTCAGCCCCAACGAAGAGCCAATGGCATCTCCATCAGGATTATAATGTGTGATGATGACAATTTTTTTTCCGGGAACAAGAATTTTTTTAATCTCTGAAAGCTGGTCTGCTGAAAACATATTTTTAATTGAAATTTAGGAGGGTCAAAGATACATTTTTTATCCGGTTTTGTATAAATGCCTTGGATAGCAGAAATTTCAAGAAAAAAAATTACGATAACAATTTTTTTATAATTTTTTTTAACTTTACAGTGCTTTATAAACTAATTTATTAACTAAAAAACATACTTATGAAAACTTTAAAATTGATATTTTTATTTATCACATTTTTATTTGTATCAAGTTGTGATAGATCTGAAACAAATGCACAAGAACCTGATGTTTTGACAGGTGTTTATTCATTGAGAGAATTTTCCCCAGGATTTGGACCATTGGAGTCGTATAATCCAAATGACATTATTTGGCAATTTATGTCTAAAAACACCCTCAAAGTTACAATTAACACCACTATTCCTTCAAATTCACAGTTGCCTTATACAACAAGTACTAGTGTTACTTATCAGTTAATTAATGATTCAAAAGTTACAGTTAATGAAATCACTTACCAAATTTCTATTTCGGAAAATAAACTAATATTAGATTCTGATTCTTCTTCAGACGGAAAGAAAATTACATTTGATAAAATTGAAATATAATTATATTTAAATCTTTTTAATTAGAGCGTAATGTTTATTAAATATCAGGCTAAACGCATTAAAATTGTGTTATATTGGTAAAAATTTGTGATTTTTAATGGAGAAAAAATATTTTTCAACAGTGTTTTTTTAATTCTTGCTGATTTTACAGATAACGCTGATTAAAAACAAA
>JASGDB010000064.1:0-5754 GCA_049841315.1 Bergeyella sp.
ATCACGAATACCAAAAAAATCAATAAAAAAAGATGAGTAAACGTGGAAAGATATGGAATCCTATGCCAAAGCAAAAGAAGATTTTCTGCGAAATTATCTTGATTTGCCTAACGGAAACCTCCGTTCGGTACTATATTTCCAGCAGAGAGGCAACGGCAAAAATATTTCACGAAGCAATCCGGCTGCATTGGGGAATAGAAATCGATGATTCGCCGATTCCGAAAATAAAAAAACAAAAAACAGAGGCAAAATAAGTTGCATTGGGTTTTGGATGTTGCCTTTGGAGAAGATGCCTCCAGAAAAAGAGAGGGAAATGCAGCTCAAAACTTCTCGATTCTTTCAAAAATAGCTCTGAACATCCTCAAAAAAGAAACATCAGCAAAAAACGGAATCAAAGGAAAAAGGCTCAAAGCCGCTTATGACAACAATTATCTGCTAAAAGTCATCGAAAAAGTGTGAGTTTGCCTTGAAAATTATCCCCTTTAGGGTTAGGGAAATTGATTTTGATGAAATTTAAACATTTCTAAAAATATAGTATAATTTTAGCGATCGAAAATTCAAATCCCTGTAAGTGAATTACTTACAGGGATTTTAGCAGAGAGGAAGGGATTCGAACCCTCGATACAGTTACCCGTATACTACCTTTCCAGGGTAGCTCCTTCAACCACTCGGACACCTCTCTAAATTGGTGTGCAAAAATACATTTTTCTTCGAAAGAAACAAAGGTTTTATCCTAAAAATATTTTTCTTCTAAATTATAACCCTTTGCTCAAAAAAAAACCTCATAGGTTTGTATCAATAAAAATTTACTTTCCGCCGCCTTCGTTTTTCTCGACATCGGTTTTGGAATTTTCTTTGACTTTTTGGTTTCCGAAACGTTTGATGAATGTGAGCGAAATGCCGTACCAATCCCATTTGTTGGATTTCCAAAACGTGCCAATCGGGCTGTAAGTCGTTCCCGTAAATCCCGGTCTTTGGAAAATATTGTTCAAGCGGATACTCGCTTCCATTTGGTTTACCGGGAAAATTTTGGTTATGGAAATGCTGTGGAAAACGTTCATTTTTTCGGCGTAAGAATTGCCGTTGTTCTGTGTGAAAACATTGACCCAAGCGTTGATATTGATGTTTTTGTCAAACAAATTGGTGTAGGAAATATTAGACGAAGCGTTCAGATTGGTAAGATAATTTTTGGCGTTCAGATTATTTTTAGTGTTAAAATCGCTGTTGTCCGTATAATCCACCCCGATTCCGAGATTGATATTCAGTTTGTTTTTCAAAAAAGTCTGGTTGGTATTGGCATAAACGGAATATTTTTGGGATTTTCCTATGAAATTTTGGGGAATTTCAATCATTTTTCCGTCTTCCACAACATAAATATCCCAATAATCCTGATTGCTGAACCAATAATTTGCCGAGATGAAATATTTCTTCAAAATCCCGAATTTCATTACAATCCTGTCACTCGGATTGGGAAGCAAATCCATATTTCCGCGAGAATACATTCCGTTGTCAGACGACATCAGAAACGGATTAAATTCCGTGTACCAAGGTCGCCAAAGATTGTGTCTGTAATCCAAACTCAAATCGTATTTATCTGAAAACGAATATTTTAACAAAATATTTGGCAGAAAAGTCCCGTAAGAATTGGTTTTCTCAATATTGCCGACCTCTTGTCTGAGTTTGAAACTGATGTGTTCGTAGCGAAGTCCGATTCGGGTTTCCAATTTCTCAAAAAACGTTTTGCTGTAATTGGCGTAAACCGAATTGAGGTTGTCGGAATAATGAAAATTATTACTTTTCGTAGTGTCAAATTCCCATAAATTGTTGGTCAAACCGAAATAATCGCTCGGATTCACGTTGTTGTTAAAATCCATTTTTCCGCCGGCTTCCAGAGTTCCGCCCTCTTTTCCGAGCGGCGTTGTATAATCAACTTTCAGATAATAATTCCGTGTTTGGTTATTTCCGGCAATCCGCGTTCCGGTCGGGATTACAGACGAACTGACGGTTTTGATAAAATTAGTTTCCGCATCTTCGGAATCGTAATTATTTCCGATATTGATGTCCAGAATTTTGTTTTTTTCCTTGTCGTAATATTTGTAGAACAGATTCGTTCCCAAGAAGTTAGAAGCCCCCGAAGTATTCCTATTTTGAAAATAAGAATCCTGAAAAACATCACCCAAATAATTTTCACCATTGGCTTCCGCAGAAGAACCAACCTTGTTTCCAAAGTATTCCACCACCAATCCAACATTGTTTTTTTCGTCCAACTCAAATTCCGAAGTTGAGGAAAAAGATTTGCCTTTGTATCTTCCCAAATCTTGTAATTCCACTTTGGTTACGGCATTATTTTCATATAACGTGTTGATACTCTTTTCATTAAAAACACCGGTGTTATCATTATAACTTCCCGTAAACGTCTGCGTAAAATTTTTCTTATGATAATTCAGGTTGAAATTGGAGTATTGAGAATTTTTTATGCTTTGCGAATTGGTCAGCGAGACGCTTCCTTTCAAACCCTCGTCTTCACGCTTTTTGAGAACGATATTGATGACCGAACCCTGCGTTTCGTAGCGCGAAGACGGACTTGTGATGACTTCGATTTTCATCAGATTGTCCGCAGGAATACTCGCCAAATAATCTTTGAGTTCTTTACCTGTAAAAACCGATTTTCTATCGTTGATGTAAACCGTTACGGATTCGCCTTGCGCTTTTACGGCATCGTTGTTGTCGATGCTTACAAGCGGCGTCATTCTCAGAACGTCCCAAGTTGTATTTCCCGCCAAAATGGAAGAATTGGCAACATTAAAAACCGTTCTGTCGGCTTTGCTTTCTACGGTCGGCTTTTTGGCAATGACGGTTACGGCTTCTATTTCTTTTTGTTTAACGGTATCTTTTTCGGTTTGCGAAAAACAGAAGTTGGCAAGGAAAACTGCCGTTGAGGTCAAAAATAATTTCATTATGATTTTTATTTCACGTTATATAATAAGACAATCAAAGGAGCGGAATTGTTACATCTGATTGTCAAAATTCTTTTAAACGCCATCTAACCTTCCGGCTTTCCCGTGGCACAATAATTCCGAACCGTCCTTTCTGGAATATTCCGCCGGCTCAAAAAAAATAACAAACTTCAACGGATAATGGCATTACGGCTATGAAACTTTGTTCAAAATATTTTATGTTTCACTTTTTTCCTCTGCACTTCTATCCTTTCATTTATATTTTGCATAAATTTTACATATTTTGCATTATTTTTATCGGAAGTGCGGTGATTTAATGCCTGATTGATTTTAAAATTTTCGGTAATAAAATCTTTCGTTTCCTGAGAAAAATAAGCGTTCCCGAATTTTTCAAAAATATAATTAACCGCCTGAGAATTGGGATGAATCAAATCGTCTTTATAAAAACGGTAATCCCGCAAATCGTCCATAAGAATCTCATAAACAGGAAGATAATGGCAGTAATCCAGCTCGTGAACGACTTCGTGAAGTGCATTAATCAATCGGGATTTGCTCCAAAGGTTTTCCGAAATTCCGTCTTTCGTGTGGCGAACCGGCGAAACCGTAAACAAAATCTGAACGCCTTCGGGACAAATGTCTTTTAAATTCAAAATCGTTTCCTGTATGGAAGCAATAATTTCATCGGTGGAAAGCATTCTTTTTTCAAAAAATTTCTGCGGAATTTTGTGGCAGTTGGCTACGAGCTGGTTTTTCGGGAGAAACTCGTAAATAAACGACGTTCCGTAAGTGATGAACACCCAATTAGTTTGCTGTAAAAAAAGATTCGCTTTTTCAATCTCCGAATTGATTTTTTCCAGTGTGCGATGAGCATAAGGAAAATCAAAATCGGTATGGTGTTCCAACGAAATATAGTCGTTATTGTAAACAATTAAATCTTCTTCGGTATAAAAATCCGAATCGTGAAGCCTTTTTACGGCAATATTCACGGAATGCGGATTGAAAATAGTCCCGAACGGATTGCTCACTGTTTGAAGTTGTCCTTCGGAAAGCAAACCGGAAATTTCGGTCGCAAAACAAGAGCCGACAGAAAAGATTTTGTCTTCGGGTTCTATTTTTTTATCGGATATTTTGATTTCGACTTCGGTACGGAATTTCATTTTATTCAATGTAACAATGTACCAATTCACCAATGTAACAATCCGTTTGCAAATTGGTACATTGTTATATTGTTACATTGGTAAATTATTTAAGATTCTCTCCTCAACAGATAATTGGCGAGTTCGATGAACGGTTTTTTCTTTTCGTCCGGAACGTTAATCTGTTTCAGATAATTTTGTCCTATTTCATTATGTTTTTGAACGAGGCGGAGCGTTTTTTCATCAACTTTTGTTCTTCTGAAAATCTTTTCTACACCATATATTTTATCGATATTATCCGTTTTTTTGGAATACCAGAAATCCAGTTCCTTGCGCTCGTCTTCCGTTGCATGCTCGCGTGCGAGGAGATACATGACGGTTTTTTTGTTTTCATAAATATCTCCGGCGTGTTTTTTTCCGAACTGTTCTGCATTCCCGAAAACATCCAGATAATCATCCATAATCTGAAACGCAATCCCGATATGTTTTCCGAAATTGAAAATCGCCTTTGCCTCCTTGAAATCCGCACGAGCAATCAACGCTCCTATTTCAAAGGAGCATGCGCTGAGAACACCGGTTTTATAGGTAATCATGCGGATATAATCATCGTAGGAAACGTTTTCCTGTGTTTCAAAATTGATGTCGTACTGCTGTCCTTCGCACAAAAGAAGCCCTGTGTGCGTAAACACTCGGATACAGGCTTTGAACAAATCCGGCTCGAGGTCTTCAAAAAATTTGTAGGCTTTCAGCAGTAGTCCGTCTCCGGAAAGAATCGCAGTATTCAAACCATGAACGGTGTGAATGGTCGGAACATTTCTTCGGAGTGGAGCCTCATCCATAATATCATCGTGAATGAGCGTAAAATTGTGAAAATATTCAATGGCAAGGGCAGGTTTTATGGCTTTCTGCAAGTCTCCTCCGAACAAATCACATCCCATAAGCACCATAATCGGGCGCAGTCTTTTTCCTCCGTGGGAGATGATGTAATTCATCGGTTCATACAGTTCGGTTGGTTTGTCTTTGAATCTGTATTTGTCAACAGCCTGAGCTACGATTTCCTGATACTTGTCTAAAAATTCCATAAGATAATTCGGGTTTCCTGCAAAAATAAGGATTTTAAAGGGACTTTGAAACTATGAACTGGTTAAAATATTACTGAAATATTTATAATGACAGTTTGTTTTTCTGTATTTTTGTATAGATAAAAATTAATGTAAATGAATCAAATACAACTTTATAAAGCATTTTCCCAAAAAAGAGAGTCCTACTATTTAGAGCAAATAGAGCATTTTGAAAATGGAAAAAAATACAGATTTAATTATTCTGCTTTAGATGTTTAAATTTCATCAAAATTAATTTCCCTAACCCAAAAGGGTATAATTTTGAAGCTCTTTTGAGCGTGTTTTTCACAAGGTTGATGAAGTTTAAAATTAAGATTACACAGTTAAAGTTTAAGAGCCTGTTTAAATTTTATTGCTAAAAATTTTTATAGCTATTTTGAGATGGATTTTTTGCTTCGTGTTTGAAGATTTATCGGGATAAATCAAAAATAGGAAGTGAAAAATACGCTCAAAAGAGCATCAAAATTTAGCAAAGACATTCTTTATGAGACACAAAAATAAATTTCGGTAAAATTTAAACATCCTATGTTAAAATCCAAA
>JASGDB010000065.1:0-12025 GCA_049841315.1 Bergeyella sp.
ATCAGGACGATAATACGCTGAAAGCCACTACCGAAATTCCGCTGGCAGAAGTGGGGGAATTTGCCGTGATGAACTGCGTTCAGAGACTTCCCAGCGGTGCGTTTATGGATTGGGGAATTATCAAAGATTTATTTATTCCGTACAAACAGCAGAAATCCAAAATCGTAGAAGGAAAAAGGTATCTGGTTCATATTTATGTAGATGATGAACTGGGATTGATTACCGGAACTACGAAGTTTAAAAGAAATCCTCAATATGAAAATTTGCCTTTCAAAAAAGGGGATAAAGTAGATTTGATAATGATGAACGAAAGCGAACTGGGCTGGAATGTTGTCATCAATAAAAAATACATCGGACTGATTTATGCTTCCGATGTTTACAAAAAACTCTATCCGCTTTCCGAAGAAACCGGCTTCATCAAAACTATCCGCGAAGACGGGAAAATAGACGTAACACTCCAACCCGAAGGTTTTGAAAACATTGATGAATTTAAACAAAAAATACTCGATAAACTCGAGGAAAATTATGGATTGATTTATCTTTCCGACCAGTCTTCTCCCGAAGAAATCAAGGAAGAATTGCAGATGAGCAAGAAGAATTTCAAAAAAGCCATCGGCGGATTGTACAAAGACAAGCGAATTGAAATTCAGGACGACAAAATCCGATTACTCTAAATCTCTTCGTCTCTAATTCTCCAAGTCCCAAAGTCTCCCTGTCATCTCCTGACTTTTAAAGCATCATCACGCCCTCAATCACCGAAACTTCTTTATAGATTTTCACCACCTGCTCGGCATCCAGAACGAATGCACTGATGCTTACGGAAACATAATTCCCGTTTTTGCTGTCGCGGTTGGAAAGCGTGTGCTGCAGTCCGTCGAAAACCGTGTAGATTTCCGTCAGTTTGGATTGGCTGTTCGGAATTATGAATTTAAAAAGATATTCTTCCGGAAAATTATGGGCTTCTTCTAATTTTTCTTTCAGGGAAGCGTAGAAATCTTCGGGAGAATTATGTTGGTTGGCTTCTGTAATATTCACAATTTAGTGTTTATTGTTCGGTGATGCAAACCTCATAGGTTTTGGAAACCTATGAGGTGTTTTTCTTATGAGATAAGCGTAACAGCATCAGTTTATTTGCCTAACGCATTGAGAATCTGTTGAGAATTTTGTTTTTCGTAATCTTCAACAATATTGAAAAGCCCGTTCACAAGCTGCTCAGAAGCCAAATTGCTTATGCTTGTTGTTGCCGCATTGCTGCTGCCTCCGAGAATTGAGCTTAACAGATTATTCCCTTTCAGAGCTGTATTGATTGATTTCACGATACCGAATTCATTCAGTTTTTCATCCACTTTTGGAGAGATAGCAGCGATTAATTGAGACTGGGTTTTTTCTTTCAAAATCTGGGTTGCCATTCCGGAACCGCCTTGTGCAATACGGGTAACATCTTCGGTAGTGAGGCTGTTTACTGCGTTTTTCAAAATTGGCTCTGAAATAGTTACGGTATAGGCAGCAGCCTGTGCGATATAATCTTTCTCTTTTGCCACAAGATTCGGAGCTATTTTTCCTAAAATGGAATTTATATCCTGTAGCTGTTGAGGCAACGCCTTGCTGATGAGGTCGTTTTGCAGGAAAGCGTCTTTGCTTTTAAAAATGCCCAAACCTTTTGTAATACCGCCAAGCAGTATATTTTTGATGATGGTTACACCCACGGCGGAAGTAGCAAGTGCTACGCATGAATGGGCTGTAACTCCTACAGTAGCAACGGAAACCGCTGAAATAATAATAGTTTTTGTTTTCATAATGTTCAAATATAAGAAATCGTACGTCAAATAATAAGCCAAATGTTAATATTAATTATTTGTTAACTATTTTTTTTAAAAATGTTAACAAATTCAAAAATGTTTTCTATCTTTGAGATAATAGAATTTTAACCCTAAATCGTTCTATTACCTAAAAAACTTAAAATGTTAAACCTTATGAAAAACAAGTCCTTAAAAGTGTCGTGTCTCATAGCGGTATTCTATTTCGGGAATACGGCTGTGGCACAACAAGGTCAGAAAGACAGCCTCAAAGAGCAAAAAATTGAGGAAGTGGTGATGATTGGGTACGGTACTGCGAAGAAAGTAGACCTTACCAGTTCCATTGCAACAGTAAAAGCTGCGGATATTGTGAAAACACCATCCGGGCAGGCAACCCAGGCGTTACAGGGAAAAGTAGCCGGTGTGCAGATTAGCAGCTTCGGCTCTCCGGGTGATGCCCCGAAAGTCAATATCCGAGGGATGAACTCGCTTTCAAACGACGGTCAGCCGCTGTATGTGGTAGATGGAGTGTTTGTTGACAGTATTGATTTCCTTGCGCCGGGAGATATTCAGGATTTCACGATTCTGAAAGATGCTTCTGCTTCTGCTATTTACGGAGTAAGAGCCTCCAACGGTGTTGTGATTATCACGACTAAAGGTGGTGCGTACAACAGAAAAGCGAAATTGAGCTATGATACTTATTATGGTATCCAGCAGGCTGCAAACGTTACAAAAATGGCAAATGCTGAACAGTATGCCAATTTTGCTTTTGAATCCGGTTCGGCTACAGAAATAGCCAGTGTAAATGCAGCAATCGCAAGATATGGAAGAAGCCGCATAAACCCGAATATTCCTGATGTGAATACCGATTGGTACAAAGAAGCACTTCGTATCGCGCCTATTACAGGTCATAATCTCTCATTTGAAGGAGGTTCTGAAAAAATAGCGTATGCTCTTGGCGGCGATTATTTCTATCAGCAGGGTATCCTGAATATGAAAAATGATTTCCAGAGATTCAATGTGCGTGCTAAAATAGATGTAAAAGCAAGAGACTGGCTTACTGTGGGAGCTTCCATGGTGTACAGCCGAAGCCAGCAGCAGGATGAAGAGTCTTCCGCATGGAGACAGATTTATTATGCGGTGCCAATTATGCCCGTATATGATTACTCTTATACCAATGCCACTATCAACCCGTATTCGGATGGTAGAGCTATCGGATACAGAAGTATAGGAAACCCGTTTTCACTGATGGAAAACTCGGATATTCTTTATCTGAAAAACAGACTTTTGTTCAATGCTTATGCGGAATTCAGCATTATTCCGAAAGACCTTAAATTTAAAACAAGTTTGAACCACAACAGCATTTCGCAAAATCAGCGGAAAATGGCACTGCCGTACTACGTACACGACCAGTTCCGCAGAACGCTGAGCGAATCTTCCATCACGAGAGGAAACGTTTCATGGGAAGATTATTACTGGGATAATACGCTTACCTATACCAAAAGTTTCAGTCAGCATGATTTGACCTTAATGGCGGGTACGTCGTACAGAGACCAGTATTACAGAGGCTCATATATATCAGGAAATTTTTATGAAGGCAGCCCCTTCAATCGTTTTAGCGAGCAGACTTGGTATATCCAAAATACAGATATTGACAGCCGCACCGGAAACGATTTCGGGACTCGTTTTTATGGAGTATCTTATTTCGGAAGATTCCAATATAAATATGCCAACAAATATATTGCGTATGCTACATACAGGATGGAAGGCTCCAATAAATTCAAGGATGATTACGTACAACTTCCTGCATTCGGTTTGAGCTGGGTGGCAAGTGAGGAAAGCTTCCTGAAGGATGTAAGCTGGCTTAATTTACTGAAATTCCGTGCAGGATGGGGAAGGCTGGCAAATGAAGCAATTCCGATTAACAGAATCAGAACCGCCAGTTCCACGAATACCGTATTTGATGACCAATATCTATCCGGATTCCAGTTTGCTACCTATAATGATAATCTCGGCTGGGAGTACACGGAAGAAACCAACGTAGGGGCAACAGCAGAATTTCTTGGAAGAAAGCTGACTCTTGAGGCAGATTATTTTGTAAAAGATGCCAAAGACCTTTATATTGATTATTATCCCGTAGTTGGTACAGAAGTAAGCCGTGTGAGTATGGGAGAGATGAGAAACAAAGGTTTTGAATTTACCGTAGGATACAAAGGAAAAATAGGGGAAGATTTCGGGTATAATATTTCCGCAAACTTTAGTGCTATTGACAACGAAGTTACAAGCCTTGCAGGACAGCCGTATATTGACAGAGGTTCTGCAGAGTTCAGACAAAGGCTGGCAGTAGGGCAGCCTGTAAACTCATTCTATGGATGGGAAATGACAGGAGTATACCAGAATGCAGCTGAAATTGCCGCAGACCCTACAGCTCAGTATGCGATTAACACTCAAGGTGTTGATATTAAACCCGGAGATTTCAAATTCAAAGATGTAAACGGAGACGGAATGATTGATGCGTCAGACAGGGTTTATCTTGGAGGAACGCTTCCAACCCATTATTATGGAGCTTCTTTGGGGCTCAATTATAAAAACTGGGACTTATCAGCAGCTTTATACGGGCAGGGAGGAAATACGATTCTGAACAGAAACAGAGGAGAAGTAATCTGGACCCAGGGACTGAATGTAGATGCCGAAATGGCAATTAACCGCTGGCATGGAGAGGGTACTACAAACGAATTCCCTTCATCCGAAGGCTACAGAAAAGCATGGAATCAAAAACTGTCTAAGTTCTTCCTTCAAGACGGAGATTTCCTAAGAATTCAGAATATTCAGTTAGGCTACACACTGAAAAGTTCCGACCTACCTGAAATGAGATTTACCATTACGGCAGACCGACCTTTCCTTTGGTCTAAATCAAATGATTTGATGAACCCTGAAATAGGAATAGACGGTATCAACGCAGAAGTATACCCAACCCCTTCAGTGTTTAGTTTTGGTTACAGTATAAAATTTTAAACCCTTAAAAATTCTAAAATGAAACGTATTATATATATCAATTTCATCCTTGCCGCTTTTGCGGGAGCAGCATTATCGAGCTGTGATAATAAAATGGATGAAGAACTGGAATTATTTGCATCTTCCACCGTGGACTATACAAGTACCGAAGGTGCTAAAGGAGCACTGATAGGAGCTTATGCAACTTTTCAGAACGTAGGCTGGGAACAGATTCCGCTGATTGCCGTAAGAGGTGATGATGTGAACGCCGGAGGTTTAGGAGACCAGCCGGGATTTACTGACACAGATAATTTCGTGTACGACAATAATAACTGGATGTATAACAGTTTGTGGAAAGAGTGGTATCAGGACATCGTGAATATTACTACCCAGATCGATGAGCTTGAAAAATACAGAGCCGCAGGTGTAAATTCTACTCTTATTAACCAGTACCAGGCAGAAGCCAAAACCCTAAGAGCATTCATGACTTTTCAAATTTCCAGAGTTTTTGGAGATATAATCGTAATGGAAGTTCCGGACCAGACACAACTTACATTCCGCACCAAAGACGCGGTAATGCAGTGGGTTTCCTCTCAAATGGATGAAGCAATACCAAACCTTCCGGATATGCGCCCGAACCAGAGAACAGACCTGAAAGGAGGAATTACCAAATATACGGCACTTGCAGTGAAAGCTCTGGCAAATCTCGAACTGAAAAACTATTCGGAAGTAGCCAATGCAACTGGGCAAATCATCAGCTCAGGCAAGTTTTCACTATATAGTGATTATTATGAATTGTTCAAAATCCCCGGAAAACTGGCAGATGAAAACCTCTTGGAAATTCAATATTCCGACTTCGGAACTTCCTCTGGAACAGCCGTAAATCACTTATGGGCATTTTATGGCCCTCAGCAGTGGACACCGGCAGTTACAGGAGCAAGTGCAGGATGGGGATTCTACGAACCGAGTTTGAAATATATCAAATTCATGATTGACAGAGGGGATCAAAAAAGATTGCAGACCAGTGTTTTATTTACCAACAGAGGGATTAATAAAATCAAAGAAGACCCTGCATATACCTCACTTCCAAGCTGGATTTCCAATACCACACCGGATGGAGATATAATATTGGACTATTCCCGTGCGATGTTTGCCAGCGGAAAACATTATCTTCCTTCCAATCAGCTCACTTCGGGGAGAACCGACTATGGAAGCAATAAAAACTATATCGTGATCCGTTACGCAGAAATATTGCTGATGTATGCTGAAGCAGTTGCCAGAGGAGCATCTGCAACCGCCGGAACCGCTGATAATGCCGTAAACCTTGTAAGAACAAGAGCAGGATTGGCTTCATTGTCGGGTGTAACAGCAGACCAGGTAATGGATGAAAAATATGCCGAACTCGGAATGGAGTGGGGAATCCGCTATTATGATATGGTTCGATTAGGAAACACTTCAGCATTAAGCTATGACGGGAAAACCTTTACTATGGACAAACAGTTCCTTCCACTTCCTTTAGCCCAGCTGGATTATATCAACATTGTGAAAAATAAATAAAATACAGTTCATAATTTTTAGAAACAAAAAAAATGAAAAATATAATTAAAACAATAATTGCGGGATTAGTCCTTGCTGCATGCAGCGATGGATATATTGATGACATCACGCAGGTGTCGACGGGAGAAGACGCTTCAGCCCCACAGGTTACAATAGCAACATCAGGAACCACTTGGATTGCTTCAAGCCAAACTTCCGCCAACTTGAATTTTATATTTACGGTTGTCGATGATATCGAAATTAGTAAAGTAGACCTTCTGTACGATGGAGTAGTCATTGAAACATTTGATAATTTTTTAGATTACAGAAACTTTACCAAAGAGTATCCGTACAGCAATATAGCAGTGGGAGATCATACCCTTACAGTAAATGCCGTAGATAAAGCAGGAAAAACAACAACTGCAACATCAAACTTTACCGTTAAAAAATACTTCCCTATATTGGATTCGGAGGTATTCTACATGCCGTTTGATAATGATTATATGAACCTGATTAACCTCTCGTTTGCCAGTACATTCGGAGCTCCAACAATAGCTACAGGAGGATTTTCAGGAAATGCATACAAAGGCGCTACAGATTCTTATTTGATTTATCCGCTGGCAGGCCTGTACAGCAGTGAAGGAATCAGCTTTACATTCAGATATAAAGTAGATGCTGCGCCTACCAGAGCAGGAATTATCACCATCAATGATAACGAGATCAACACTGATGAAAACAGAAAACAAGGCATCAGAATATTCCGGGAAGGAGGAACCGCCAAACAGCGCATAAAACTCAATGTAGGAACAGGAACAGCCGATTCCTGGAATGATGGAGCCGAAATTGATGTGAATAATACTTGGGTACATATCGCCGTTACCATTTCTCCAACAGAATCCAAAATATATTTTGACGGTGTACTCCAAAGAACTTCCACTTATTCAGCATTTGACCTGTCTACAAGCACTAATATGGTGATAGGCTCAGGAGCTCCGTCTTTCACATATTGGAGCCACAATTCAGATTTAAGCCTGATTGATGACCTCAGAGTTTATAACAAAGCACTGACTCAGGAAGATGTAGCAGTATCAATGCAATAATGCTAAAATACTAATTTAATTAAGAAAACACTTTATGGTGAAACCATCATAAAGTGTTTCTTATAAAAGAAAAATATGAAGATCATTAAAAAAAATCTTTTATTACCCGGAATCTGTTTAGCATTATGCTTTGCCTCACAGTGCTCTTCCGAAAGCGAGTGGGAGTATCCCGCCTCAACTTCAGATCCGCAGACACCTGCACAAACCTATACAGATACCGAGCTTATCTACATGGTTCAGGCAGATGCACTGAAATATTTCTGGGATTTTGCACAGTCCAACTCAAAATTAGCAAGAGAAAGATACCACACCGATAATCCGTCTGATGATACGAACACAGTATCCGTCGGAGGTTCAGGATTCGGGCTGATGAATATTCTTATAGGAATTAAGAATGGTAATGTAACGAGAACCGATGCGGTTTCCCGGCTTACGACCGCTCTGAATTTCTTAGGAACAGCAGACCGTTTCCACGGAGCATGGCCACATTGGCTCAACGGAACAAACGGGCGTGTAATCCCCTTTAGCACTAATGATGATGGAGGAGACTTGGTAGAAACCGCTTTTCTCGCACAAGGATTAATCTGTGTTCGGGAATATTTTAAAGATTCCGCCGACACCGCTGAAAAAGCTCTTTCCGTAAAAGCAGACCAGCTTTGGAAAGGCATAGAATGGAACTGGTATACAAAAGGAGAAAATGTACTTTACTGGCATTGGTCGCCAAACGTCGGATTCGCAATGAACCATAAAATACAAGGTTTTGATGAAACAATGATTACTTATGTATTGGCAGCCGCCTCTCCGGACTATTCCATCTCCAAAGAAGTCTATCAGCAGGGATGGGCAAGAAACGGAGAAATTAAATCCACAGCATCGCAATACGGAATTCCGCTTATAGTGAATCATAACGGAGTTGCAGGCACGGTAGGGCCGATGTTCTGGTCTCATTATTCATTTCTGGCACTTGACCCTCGCAGTCTTTCGGACGATTACGTGAATTATGGTGATGCAGTAGTAAACCATGCCAAAATTATGTATCAGTACTGCGTAAACAACCCGAAAAAATGGAGCGGATACAGCTCCAAAAGCTGGGGGCTTACCTCAAGTTATTCAAGAAATTCGGACGGAACAACAGGATATGCAGCGCATCAGCCTAATTACGATTTGGGAATTATTTCCCCGACTGCCGCATTATCCAGCATGCCCTACACACCAGCTGAAAGCATGAATGTCCTGCGTTTTCTATACAATGAAAATAAATCCATGTATGTAGGAACAGCAGGACCTTATGATGCATATTCGGTTCATTATAATTGGGTTACGCCCCGTTATCTGGCAATAGACCAGGGAACAATTTCCCCAATGATTGAAAACCATAAATCGCAATTCCTCTGGAATCTCTTTATGAATGCATCGGATATACGTGCAGGGTTGAGTAAGCTCGGCTTCCATTCTGCACAGCACGGATTTTAAATTATTCAAAATGGGCTGTAAAAATTTGATTTAAACAAAATAATTATGAAGAAGATTATATTAATAGCAGGATTTGCCATGTTTTCATGCGGTACACCCCAGAAGAATACAGAAAACAATCAGAATACAGCAGTTGCCAATCTTTCCGATGAACAGCTCATGGAAAAAGTTCAGAAAGATGCGTTCAAATATTTTTGGGATTTTGCCGAACCGAACTCACAGATGGGAAGAGAACGCTATCACGAAGACGGTAATTATGCGCAAAATGACGCACATGTAGTTACCACAGGTGGCTCCGGATTTGGACTTGCGACAATTCTTGTCGGCGTGGAACGTGGATTTGTTCCGAGAAAAGAAGCCGTAAAAAGACTGAATCACATTATGGATTTTTTGGGCAAAGCAGACCGTTTTCACGGAGCGTGGAGCCACTGGATTAACGGGGAAACCGGAAAAGTAGTTCCCTTCGGAAAGAAAGACAACGGCGGAGATTTGGTGGAAACCGCATTCCTGACTTCCGGAATCTTAATGGTTCGCGAATACTTTAAAAACGGTAATAACGAAGAAAAGGCATTAGCCGAAAAATGCGATAAACTTTGGAAAGGAATTGAATGGAACTGGTACACCAAAGGTGGTGAAAAAGTCCTCTACTGGCACTGGTCTCCCGAATACAGCTGGGAAATGAATTTTCCCCTCGAAGGCTACAACGAATGCCTGATTACCTATATCCTTGCGGCTTCTTCCCCAACTCACTCCATCGATGCCGAAACCTATTACAAAGGCTGGACAAGAAACGGAACTTACGTTACCAATAAAACAAAATACGGACTTCCGCTGTATGTAAAGCATAATTATGCCGAAGAATACGGAGGACCTTTGTTCTGGGCGCAGTATTCTTACATCGGACTTGACCCGAGAGGCCTAAGCGACAGAAACATCAAAAATTATTTTGATTTAAACAAAAACCATGTTCTCATAGATTACAGATATTGTCTGGAAAATCCTAAAAAATGGAAAGGCTACGGAGAAAATTACTGGGGACTTACGGCAAGCTACAGCAGAAATGCGGATGGAAGTGTCGGATACCGGGCACACCAGCCAAGCCAGGATTTTGGAATAATCTCGCCTACGGCAGCACTGAGCAGTTTCCCATACACACCGAAAGAATCCATGAGTGTTTTGAGATTTCTTTATCAGGAAAAACATGAATTTATCGGAACAGCAGGGCCTTACGATGCAACTTCCATTCATTATGACAACTGGAAAACACCTCGTTATCTGGCAATAGACCAAGGAACAATCGCTCCGATGATTGAAAATTACAGAACAGGATTTTTGTGGAAACTCTTTATGAACGCCCCTGAAATTCAAAAAGGACTGAAAAAACTGGATTTTAAATCCAAACAATACAAATTTTAATTAACCTTAAACCTTTAAACCTTGAACTTTAAACTAAAATACCTTCCGCTTCTTTTCCTTTCATTTCCCCTGAATGTTAACGCTCAGGAAATCAAAGCAGAATTCAGCAAGGAAGTAAAAGAAATCAAAAAATCAGGATACATCCTCGATTATCCCGAAAACGCAAAAGGAAAAGTACCGCTGATTGTGTTTCTCCACGGCTCTGGCGAACGGGGAACCGATTTGGACAAAGTGAAAATCAACGGAATTTTCAAATATAAAAATCTGATTAAAGAACCGGTAGCCATTTTAGCACCGCAATGCCCTGAAAATCAGTGGTGGGATACCGATGCGATTTATCATTTAATCAAAGAAATTCAGAGCAAATATAAAATCGACGAATCCCGAATCTATCTCACCGGACTTTCCATGGGAGGGTGGGGAACGCTCATGCTGGCAATGGAACATCCCGAAATGTTTGCCGCAGTAGCCGCCGTATGTGCGCCAACCGACCGTGTGATGCAGGCAAATATTCACCGTTACAAAGATTTGAATATCAAAATTTACCACGGAGGAATGGATGATGTAGTACGTCCGGACAATGCTTTTAATTTTTATCAGGCATTACACCGTGTGAATAAGGAAGCGGAACTGATTATTTTCCCGAATGATAACCATAATTCATGGGATTCCACGTATTCAAACCCTGTGCTGTACGAATGGATGCTCTCAAAAAGGAAAACCTAATAGTGTAATAATAAAAGTGAATATTTAATTGTCCTTATTAAAAAGATATCGGCAAAAACCTTATGAAAGGCTATCTGCATACTGAATATTAACCTCACAAGGTTCATAAAAAAGGACAATCCGTAAAAAGAATATTAAAAATTTAAAATAAATAAAAAAATGAAGAAGATAGTAGTAATAGCCTCAGTATTGCTGTCGGCGGTGTTTACGGCTCAGGAATTAGTCTGGAAGCCGGTTCAGACATATCAAACAGCCGATTATCAGTCAAAAAGAAAAATTTTTGTCGATAATCTCTTATCCAAAATGACGCTGGATGAAAAAATCGGTCAGCTGAATCTGCCTACTTCCGGTGATTTTACCACAGGGCAGGCTCAAAGTTCAGATATAGGGAAAAAAATCGAACAGGGATTGGTCGGAGGTCTTTTTAATATCAAAGGAGCCGACAAAATCACCGCAGTACAGAGAATTGCTGTAGAAAAAAGCCGCCTGAAAATCCCTATGATTTTCGGAATGGACGTTATCCACGGTTACGAAACCACTTTCCCGATTCCTTTAGGGCTGGCTGCATCATTTGATATGAATCTCGTACAGCAGTCCGCTCAGGTAGCGGCGAGAGAAGCGGCTTCGGACGGTATCAGCTGGACATTTTCGCCGATGGTGGATATTTCAAGAGACCCGAGATGGGGGCGTGTTTCCGAAGGTGCAGGTGAAGACCCATATTTGGGAAGTGAAGTAGCAAAAGCTATGGTTTACGGTTATCAGGGAAAAAATCTTGCGGATAAAAACACCATTCTTGCCTGCGTGAAACACTTTGCCCTTTACGGAGCTCCTGAAGGCGGCAGAGATTACAACACTGTGGACATGAGCCATGTGAGAATGTTCAATGAATATTTCGCGCCGTATAAAGCTGCGATAGATGCGGGTGTAGGAAGTGTAATGGCTTCTTTCAACGAAGTGGACGGAATTCCGGCTACAGGAAACAAA
>JASGDB010000066.1:0-16002 GCA_049841315.1 Bergeyella sp.
CTCGAATAATTTTTCATAAAAGTAACTTATTTGATTAGTTACCAACAAGTTACAAAATTTATTCGACATAACAAATTGATTGTCAGTGTTTTATTTAATTATTTTTAATTTTTAGACAGTTACTAAGAATTTTTAACTCACAGGCAAAAAATATTTTGCATGAACTTTATCTCGCTTTGGATAATAATATGTAATAAAAAAAGAGGAGTATTTGTTCGTTAATAAAGTGGCTTATTCAACATTATTTATACCTCTAATGAAAATACAAAATATTTCAAGACTAAAATTTTAGAAATGTAGTTTTTAGACTGTATGAGTAGTCTTTAGCCTGAGAGAAATTGATTTTGTAGTTTTTAAACTTCCTATTTAGGACTTTTGTTTAAATTATTTATAAATCAATGGAAATCAATATAGAAATAGCCAAATATGATGAGAATGACGTAATGAGTCCTTTTCAGAAAATGAAATTTGACAGTATTGATGAAGCCATTGCTAATGTAGAATTTCTTAAATTAGGCTACGATTATTTTAAAAACGGAGAAATCCTCGCTGTAAGAGCTGATGAATATTCGCAAATTCATCTTATCGACTTTGATTCCAAAGTTCCGGTAAATGAATTAAAAAAAGACCTTGAAATAAAGTACAATCTAAAAATCGAACAAGATGAACAAGAAATTGAATTCAAAATCATTGAAAAACCGGAAAAAATATCGCTCAACTCAAATTTTATATTTCCGGAGGATAATAATACGAAATATGCAAAGAACTCCATGGGAGAAGCAATGCCTTTCAAATTATTCAGAACCGAAGACACTTCCGTTGGAAACAACCTTTTACGGGAATCTGGAGATTCCGGAGAAAACAATGATTTTGCGTTAATTGAAAGACGCTTCACAGAAAATAATTCTTTACAGTTTGACGGAACAGAAAAAATTGAAGACCATAACGATATTGCTTTTCTGTTTAAATCTTTGGAAGATGAAACCGTAGAACACGCCTTTCTGGTTTATCACTTCGAGGATAAATCTTACTTTTTACAACATATTTCTACCGGAAATTTCAGGTCTGCATTAATAGACTTTAAACAAATAGTCGGAAATATTATTGAAGCCAAACCTACTTCGGTTACACTTGTCCATAATCACCCGAGCGGTGTTCTCCAAGCCTCTAAAGCCGATGCTTCGGTAATAAGAAATTTAAAAAAAGCTCTTGAACATACTGATACGGAAGTAAATGCCGGAATCATCATCAATCTTAGAAGTGGAAAATACCTACTCTTTGATGAAAAACTTTGGGAGGAAGAACATAATGGAACTACTCCTGAAAGACCTATAAAAAACATTCAACCCTACTCGTTTTCAAAACAGGTACTCGTAGAAAATTTTAAACCCATTAAGTTAAGAAGTGAGGCTGATGTAGCAGCATTTATCACTTCTCAAAAATTTGGAGTGTCCGATAAAACAGAAATGTTATTGCTTAATCCAAGACTTAGTATCATTGGAAAGTTCATTTTACCTCCGGAAAATCATGAAAACTTCATTGTTGAAAAAATTGCCAGATTCGGGGGAGAAAGTTGTATTCTTTATGGAAATAATATCACACCGGAACTTATCAATTTCTATCAGAAAAGATTGGAATACTCAAATGTGAGAATTACCGATGCATTCCTTTTCAAAAGTGAAAATGGCAAAAAAATATGGGAATCCTTTTCAAAGGAGGGAAAAATGAAACACAATAATTCCGAAGACCTTTATTTTGAAGAAAAACAATATAGTAATATGGAAAACAACCTATCATGGGGAGATAAACTTTTCATCCCTAAAACACAAGGGTACAAAGATTTTGTTAAAGAGTTAGAAGATACACCAATAGAACTATGGCTTGAAAAAAATCTATCCGAAAAAGAAAAAAAATATTTAGAAATATATAGAGCTAAACAGGAAACTGTAACACCCGAAGATTTTTCTTCACGGTATGAGGAAGAAATGGAAGCCACACGCTCAGGATTTGATTATGAAGATATTATAGACAATCAGTTTTGGCAAAATAAACAAGGTTTTGATGAAGGAATGAAAGAGTTGCAAAAAGAGCAATACTTAAATGAAAAGTCAAAAGAAATAGAAATCATCGGAGGAAAAATCAGAGACATAGCAGCTGAAGCTGAAAAGAATCCGGAATACTTGAAACAATTTGATAATAACACACAGAATGTAATAAATCAGTATCAAAAAACCATCAATCCTGATGTCAATCCTCTTAATAATAAAGAAATGGAAAGTGATTTTATTGATACTTTTTTCGAGGATACAGATAATAGAATTTTTAAATCTAATACCGAAATCGAAAAAAAAGACATCATTGGTAGAATATCCTTTCCGGAGTCAGGAGAAGTAATGGAATATTCATCAAAAGAAAGTTATCTCAATGCTCTAAAAAGTGAATTATATCATCAGGGGATTACAAGTGCTTTCAAATATGAAACTGTAAAAAAAACTCCCGAATTGATGAAAGAAGTTGATGATATCATTTATGGAGAATACGGACAAAATAACCCCAATACTCTTGAATATTATCAAGATAAATACAGAACAAATATTAACAATCAAAAATCAAACATTATGGAAAACAAACCATTCGACCAATTAGAATACCTAAAAAATCAAATGAAATATTTAGGTTTCGGTGAAGATGAAAAACTTCACAAAGATTTAGAAAACGGAATTAATTCTCCTGAAAAAGAATTTCAAATCAAGACCAGTTCCGACAAAACACTTCCCGAAAACAAAATTGATTTTTCAATCAATTTCAAAAAGTCAGAACAGGGAGGAGTATTTCTTAATTCTTATGATGCAAATCTGAAAAAAGAAAACGGCGAGGAACTTAACCAAAAATTCTACGTTACAAAAGACCATAGTTATACAGCTAAAGAAGCCATAAATTTATTGGAGGGCAGAGCAGTAAAAGTTGAGTTTACCAATCCGAAAACAGATAACAAGGAAACGGCGTTCAATCAACTTAATTTTGAAGAACCGAAGAATAAGTACGGTAACTACGACTTCAAATCATTCCACCAGAATTACGGAGTGAACACTGTAGAGATTGTTGAAAAATCAAAACTGATTTTCGACAAGCCTGAATACAAAGACAGTGTTATCAAAAATTTGGAGAAAGGAAATATTGTGAAAGTCAAATTTGACTTTGATGACAATGTTATCGAGGGTAAAGCTGTTCTCTCACCTCAGGACAGAAATCTAAAACTTTACGACAATGACATGAACCGCCTAAACACTAACGAACCAATCAGGGGTTTGGAAGCTGATAAGGCACAAGAAAAAGGTAATGTTCGTGAACATAGTAATTCACGTGGTATTTAATCACTAATCGCTCAACATTATTTTTTATTTTTTCCTGAGCGGTAAATTCTTTTTTGGTTTACCGCTCTCTTTTTAAAACAAAAATTATGAAAAAATATACGTTAATAACATTACTGATTTTTCTTTCTGCAGTTACTATTTCCTGCAGAAAAGAAATAAAATCTGAAAAAGGAGGAATAGACATTATTTCCAATGTATATTTCAATGCGAGTTCCGGACTGGACAACATGCAGACATTCCATGTTTCAAAACTCAATTATTCACAAGATGATATGATTGAGATAATTCCTGATTTGGAATTTCCTGAAATGAATTCCCAAATGGTTTACATCAAAGATACCCTGTATTATCCTTTGGATGTATTGTCAGAACCTGCTTTATTTTCAGAAGTCAAAAAGAGAAAACCTCTTTTACTGAAGAAAAAAACAGTCGGAACGTTGTTCGTCGATGATAAAATTCCCAATTACGGCTACAAATACAATTTGAGCGACACCGTCCTGTTCAAAAAAACCTACAAAAGATTTGAAATTAAAAGCAAAGAGGGATTAGCAAGATACTATGTTTACAAAACCGACACCGTTTTACCGTATTCCCTATACAAACACGTTGAAAAAGACTACAAAGGGAGAATCGAGCGGATAGACTCTTATAACAGCGAGAAAGATGTATTTGTTACGCTTCAGCTGATACCAAGAAAGAAATGGGATAAAGAAGCAGAGGATATTTTTAAATTTAATGAGTTCGCAGAAAAACGTAAAAAGTAAAGCATGAAAAGATACACTCCTGAAGAAATCGACAAAATTACAGATAGTGTTTCACTATTGGATTATTTTCTACATCTTGAACAAAAGGGAAAGCTGAAATATGATAGTAAAAAAGGGAGAGATTTCTTTTTTAGAAATGAGAATGATAAATTTTCTGTAAATGAAAAAGGATTTTTTAGCTTTAACACAAATGAGGGTGGAAAAATAGTCAAAGCCGTTATGACTTTGGAGAATAAATCATGGAAAGAAGCGATTGACTTTCTTGCTGATTTTTCCAACAACTACATAGCAGAGAATATTGCAGAAAGAAAAAATGAGTTTAAAAAGAGTGAATCAAATTCATCATCCAATTTAAAAATACAATATTCCGGAGTTCCTAACAATGAAAAATTATTAAAATACTTTGAAGAACGAGGAATTCAAAAAGATGTTCTTCAGGAATACACACGACAAATACACTACGAAAATAATGGAAAAAAATATTTCGGAATTGGTTTAGAAAACCTTTCCGGTGGTTTTGAAATCAGAAATCCGATTGCAAAAATTAAAATCGGAAAAACTGATATTTCTGAAATTAAAGGCTCAAAAAACGAGATGATTGTTTTTGAGGGAATGGCTGATATGCTTTCTTTTCTTCAACTTCAAAAGATGAGCAATAACAACAATAACCGAACGCTCGTTTCTCTGAATTCTATTACGAATGTCGACCGATTCCTGTCTACCTATAAAGATTTCAATGGAAAATTATTCCTTTGTCTGGACGGCGATAAAGCAGGAGATTTGGCAACAAATAAAATACTGCAGGAATTTTCACATAAAAATATAAAAGATATTCGCTCTTACTATTCCATTTCAGAAAATGCGAATAACGACTTGAACGATTATTTGAAAAATAAAATTAATATTCAACAAAAAAATACTAAATTAGTAGAACCAAAAATACAAAACAATGGAAGCAATACTGAACAATCTGAAAGAGTTTCCAATACTCAGCAATTGGAATCCGAACATACTAAACAAGAACCTGAAGCACTTAGCCGAAACAGCAAATCCGAGCAAGAAAGAAATAACGGAACAAGACCTGATGTGGGCAGCAACGATGTTGGAAATGGACTTACAGGCTCAGAGGGAAACGATGTGGGAAGAACCGGAGGAAGACCCATTGACAGCTCACAACAAAATGATGATGGAAAAAATGAGGAGAGAGAACATTCAATGGGCGGAATCCTATCCGGGGGAATTGTATCCGATAGAGGAAACGGAGCAGTAAAAACCACTAATATTCCGGAATTAGATACACTGATTTCGAAATATAAAAACCAAAATAAAGTAACCAATGAACAGGTTGCGGAAATTGTTTCCGCAGCTTGTTTTGTTTCTGAAGATAAAAAAGTCCAGCTGAAAGAAAATCTCATCATCACCGAAGATTTAAAAGATTTATGCAATCATTTTAAAAGCGGTGGAATTGCAAAAGAGGGACGAGGAATTCTCGATGAATACTACACCGATTCAAAAATCGTAGATTCTGTTTACAATTTAATCAAAGACAATTTCAAAGAAAATAAAGATATTTTTGTACTTGAGCCAAGTGTAGGCACAGGAAATTTTATTCATGCAGTAAGCAATTTTGACAAAAACACTTTCGTAACTGCATTTGAAATCAACGAAACTACGGCTAAAATTGCAAAAATATTTCATCCTGTCTCCGATATTAATCTGAGGTCTTTTGAAACGGAATTTATCAATGAAAACGGTGTTAAAGAAAGTCCGGAGAACTACAAAAACAAATACGACCTTGTAATTGGCAATCCGCCTTATGGTGAGCATAGAGGTTTATATAAAGGTTTAGGTGAAGAACCTAAAATTGCTAAGTATGAAGAATATTTCGTAAAAAGAGGATTGGATGTTCTGAAAGACGGAGGAACATTAGCAATGGTTCTGCCATCAGGCTGGCTTAACCGCCAAAAAAAATTATCTGAAGCGGAAATTACAAACGCTTTCAGACTTCCTGCCGGAGCGTTTGCCGGAACGAAAATCGGAACGGACATCATAATTCTTAAAAAAAACAGCATAAAGCAATCTCAGGATATTTCTAATTACTTCCAACTGAATCCTGAAAAAATCTTAGGAGAAACCAAAGAGAGAAGTAATCAGTTTGGTAGAATAGAAGAATACATTTCCGGAAATTTGGAAGATGCTCTAATGAGGATTGAAAAAATACAATCCGAAAAAAATAAGGAGAGAATCGGAAACCTTTTTGAAGATATTTTTACATCCAATGCAGTCGCTCAAAAAAGTGCAGAAAAGAAAAAAAATACCACAACTGAGGAAAAACCAAACGCCAAAGAAATCCGGAAAGAATTACTGGAAAATGCTCGTGATAAATCCTCACAGGTTCTGAATATTCTTAATGATATAAAATTCAAAACACCCACCATTAAAACTCAGATAAAGATATTTGAAAACTACTACCAAAATGTGGATGTACTTTCTCCAAAAGAGTTTGACAAACTTTTTAAATCTGCTGAAAAAATAATTGAAAACGCCTCTAAAAATAAGGACAATAAAGAATACCAACTCCAAACGAAACCGGAGATAAAGAAAAGCATTCTGAAATATCAGTTTAAAAAAGAGGATGAAATAGTTCCGGCTTCACTCCAGAACAGCGCCGACATTTCACGAGAACAGATTGAAGCATTTAAAGACACTGAATACGACGGCACACTAAATAATCATGGAAAGCACTACCAATTTGCTAATTTCATTGACGGAAAATGGGTACATGACTTCTACTACGCTGAAGGAAATATTTATGAGAAATTAGAAAAATTAGAAATTGACTTTAAAGATAAAAATGCAGTCGGCGGAACGGAAAATCAATATGAAAAACAAAAAGCATTATTGGAAAGCGTACTTCCGAAACCAAAAAATCTCGATGAAATCATCATCAGTCCAAATCATGAATTTGTACATAAATTTGATTTAGGAACTGTACAAAAAGACAGATGGAACAGCGATACCCGAAAAACAGAAACCGTAACGGAAGATTATAATCTTGCAGAAATGTTCAAAGACTTTGTAAGGAATCTTCCGTCAGAAGCGTTCAGAGGTTCATCCTCATGGGAGGTTCGGGAATATGTCGATAATCAATCGGTAACAGGAAGTGATAAAAAAAGAAATGCTTTAATCCGGGAGCGGAGAAAAGTTGCCGCAAATGATTTGTTCCACAAATTTGTCCGGGAGGAACTTCCGAAAGATTTGAAAGAAAGATTTGTAAAAGAGTTCAACAGAAATTATAATAATATTCATGTTCCGGATTATTCTAAATTTCCATTGTTTTCAAAAATATATAAAAATTTCAAAGGAAATCCACTGAATTTAACCGAAGTACAAAAGGCAGGTATAGGAAGACAGACTACAAAAGGAGTTGGTTTACTGGCTCATGAAGTCGGGTTCGGGAAAACGTTGTCCGGAATTTTGTCGATGCATGAAGCTATGGAAAGAGGAAATTCAAAAAAACCTCTGATAGTTGTTCCTAATGACAGTATCCTAAAACAATGGGTAGATACAATTTTTGAAACAATTCCTAACGCAAAAGTTAATGTTTTAGGAAATTTAGGAAAGGACTATAACCTCTCAAAATTTGAGAACAGGGACGGAGAAATTACCATTGTTACTTACGAGGGATTTAACAATATTGGATTTCAAAACCAAGTTACAGAACAACTTGCTTCAAAATTCAATTACATTTCAGCAAATGAATTAAAATCAGTAACAAACTCTGAAAGAGATATGCAAATTGAATTGCAGAAAGAAAAAGAAACTGAAGGAAAAATGAAACGTGGAAAAGTTTATGATTGGGAAGATTTTGGATTCGACCACCTCACTTTTGATGAAGTTCATAACGCAAACCATATTGTAGGGAAAGTAAAAATTGAAGACAGAAGATTTTCTTCAGACTTTAGAAATCAGAATCAGCAGACTTCCAAATTAGGTATTAATACATGGATGGCGGCACAGTATATTCAAGAAAATTATGACGGTAGAAATGTTACTTTACTTTCTGCAACTCCTTTTACGAACAAACCTTTAGAATATTATTCTATTCTTTCACTGATTGCCAACGACCGGTTAGAAAAATCAGGGTACTTCAACGTGAATACGTTCTTTGAAACCTTTATGGAAGCGGATAATGATTTGGAAATAGATGCAAAAGGAGATGTTAAATTCAAAACTAATGTCCGGAGATTCAAAAATAATACACTGTTTCAGCAATTGTTATCCGAATTTATTGACATTAAAGGCAAGGAAGACAATCCGGAACTGGTACGACCAACGAAAATCAATAAAGAGTACAAAATTGAGCAAAACAACTTAACTAAAGAACAGTACGAATATCTCAATGATAGTTTTTCTGAAACCGAAAAAGGAGCAATTCTCACGCATATTCTCAATGCAAGGAAAATAGCAATTTCGCCGTATCTCTCACCTTATTACGACGGTGAACAGCCAACTGTGAAAGAATTTATTGAAAATTCTCCAAAGCTTCACGAAACAATGAAGCTCATAGCGCAAAACAAAAAAGATATTCCGGATAAAGGAGAAATTATTTACTCAGAGCTTGCAGTCGACGAGTTTCCAAAACTGAAAGAATATCTAATTAATGAAGTAGGTTACAAACCGGAAGAAGTTGGAATCATAACAGGAGCGACAAGCAAACCAAACCGTTTAAAAATTCAGGATGATTTCAATTCCGGAAAAATTAAAGTGGTTATTGGAAGTGAAGCCATTCAGGAGGGAATGAATCTTCAGGAAAAAGCTTCAGATATTTATTTTCTATCATTACCGTATAATTTCACATCATTAAGACAGGTAGAGGGAAGAATCTGGCGACAAGGAAATGAGAATGAATATGTTCGGATGAATTTCATGCTTACCAATGACAGCATTGATGTTTTCATGCTCCAAAAATTACAGGCTAAACAAGCAAGGTATTTGGAAGCAATGAAAAAAGGTGCAGATGTTTTAGATATTTCCGATATTAATGCAAATGAATTGAAAACCGCTATCATAACCAATCCGGTAACAAGAGCTAATATAGAAATTGAAGTTCAGAAGAAAAAACTGGAATCCGAAAAGAGTAGATTTTTAGCGGATAATGCTTTTGTTTTAAGAAAATATCAGGAGTATGTTAAGGCAAAAGAAGCCGTCACGATGGCAGAACTCGAATACAACAAAATTGAGGGTTATGCCAAGGAAGACGGTGTTGATTCATTTTGGGCAATCAGACTTCCTTCTTATCAAAAGAAAATAGACCATGCGAATATGGAAGCCGATAAAGTAGCGGAAAAACTTGCCGGACAGGGAGTGAATGTTGCAGAAATAGAAAAACAAAAAGAATATACAAATACTAAAATTGCCGAATTGGATGAAAAGTTAGAAAATCTTCCGGAAGAAAGGGAGGAACTCATTGCACAATACTCTTTAGAAAAGGAAGAACAACTTAAACTCGCTGAAAAAATAGATATTGTAAAAGATAGAGCTGAAGAAAACAAAGAACTCTTTCAAATGAAAAAAACACAAGAACGAGGTACGGGCATGTCCTTTTTTATGCAGAAAGAAAATAATACTGTGGTTTCAGAAATCACACAAAAAGAAAATTCAATAAACGAAGAAAAAGAAATTTATTCAAGAAGACGAGGAAGATAATCACTTTATTCAAAGTGTTGTGCGTGTTGAAAGTCATTCAAAATTTGAATGGCTTTCTTTTTTATATTCCAACTTAAAAAAACAGCATTTGTAGTTTTTAGACTGTATTAATAGTATTTAGACTGCAACACATTGATTTAGTAGTTTTTACGCATTTGTATATGCAATTTTGTTGAAATATTTAACAATTTAATTCAATTACAAATGAAAAAAAATCTTTTCAAAATTTTAGGAATCACTGTCCTATCATTATCATTCAATTATTCCAATGGGCAATTCATCGGCGTAAATACCGCAGAACCGAAATCTACATTGCATGTAGTAGGTAATCCTGCTGAAGTGAATCAGCTTGACGGTATTATCACTCCAAACATTACTGCAACACAGCTGAAAGCTAAAACTTATACAGAGGAACAAAAAGGAGCTTTAATTTTTGTGACTGAAACCTTTGCTGATGAAGCTGACGCCACAGGGCAAGTTGAGTTGGTTAAATCAGTAGGCACATACGAGTTTGATGGTATAAAATGGAATCCTTTCGGCGGAAATTCTTCTGATACTCTTTACGATGTTGTAAATAGGGGAAATTACTCTGGAAAATACATTTCATTCACCGGGGATACCACAACAAAGCAAGGTACAAGAATCGGAGCAATCGGAATGAACCCTGCAACAAATTCATACTATTTCGGAAATATGAATGAAAACCAAACCGGAACTCACAACCTGAGTATGGGATTTGGTGCAGCAAAAAATTTAACAACCGGTTCGCGAAATATTCTATTTGGATTTGATGCAGGAGCAGAATTAGACACTGAAACCGAAAACACTTTAATCGGTTGGAATGTCGCTAAATTAATGACTTCGGGAAGCTATAATACCATGATTGGAGCAGATATCGCTTCCAGTCTTCCAAGTGGAAGAAATAATGTATTTATTGGTGACGGCTCAATGTTAGAAGCAAATGGAATTTCACATTTCAACAGTACATTAGGAATGAATACCTTGAGAAAAAGACCAACAAGTTGGGGTAACATTGCAATCGGATATCAGGCAGGCGCTACTACTGTCGGAAATCACGGAGTTTTCATAGGTAATGGTGCAGGACAGGTTACTACATCAGCGGCAGCAGAAAGTGGTTTATCCGGAGACAGTCAGCTCGTCATTCATTCTTTTGTTGTACAGAACGACGGAAGCTTTATTAACCAAGACCCAACCAATCCGCTTATTCATGGGAATTTTACACAGAGATGGCTGAGAATTAATGGAAAATTCTTTGTTAGACCTAATTACTTGTCTACAGCTGATAATGATTATAGTCATTTGCTTTTCTACAATAATACAACAGGAGAAGTCGGAAAAAAGGATGTTTCTAATATTATTGTTCCTGCTCCGCCGACAACAGGAAATCATGTACTGAAAGCAGTAAATGGAGTAATGCAATGGGTAGCTGAATAAATTCTAAAGAAAAATAAAATGAAAAAAACATTACTAATAATTTTTCTTTCTGGAGTTGCTTCTGCCAATGCCCAGACTACAACTGCTCATATTGGAAACGGTGCGGTTTTAACAGTAACAAAAAACTCGCTTCTTTCAAATATAGGAGGAATGGAAGCATTCGGAACAGGAAAAGCAGAAATCTTCGGAAATGTTATGGTTGTAGGAATAAAACCAATGGATGTTTTCAGAACTGTAAACGGAAATAATCAAAATTTCAATTTACGATATGAAAATATAAATAATTGGGAAAGCTCTACATACGGTCAGCTGTACATCACCGGAATTGGGCAGGATAATATAACAGGATTGGTAAATAAAGAATGGATTTCAACCAAACACGGAGATTATCAGCAGACAGGAATTCCATTCTATAACAAACAATTTCTTTCACTCAATTCAGAATTATCATCAAACTTCAGCAATCGTCGTTGGACAAAAAGAGAAATCCTGAAATGGAACAATTCAAATGTAAGATTTGACGGCTCTGTTATTCCTACCGGAACTATAAACAACAATAACACTCCCGGAATAACTATCGACCTTAATCAATATACCCAATTAACAGATAGAACAGCTTATTTTGTTTTGGGAACTTTGAGCGGATTTAATCCGGAATCACTGAATACGGTAAGCGGAATTCCTTACACTGATTTAATAAGCGTGGAGCTAAACCCGACAACGGTTGATTTTGGGCAAAACGGAAATAAAGCCAATATTTACAGAGAAAAATACAATACGTATATTTCTGATTCATTTGAAAACACCCCATTTGCAGGAACTTTTGGAAAATACATTTATCAGTTTTCAAATCCGTTTCTTACCAATCTAGACCTTTCTTTAATTGGTGTAGATGAAACTTTATTAGGTGCGGATGCCGGAGATGATAATGCCATTAGTAACATTTGGGGAATTTCAGTAAATCCCTCAAATGTAATCTATAATATAGAAAACGGAACAACTTCCTCGTATGCTAATGCTCAGATTGTAACTTTCGATTCCGGCAGGTTGCCAGTAGGAAATATCGAAGCTCTCATTATAAAACCTTTGGGAACTTTTAAAATTAAGTTGCGCGATAACAATTCAGCACAACTGAACTTTGATAAGCTAAGACGATTCAACTATGCTCCCCGTCAGTCAGATGTAGGCTATCATGTAACTGCTCAAAAAGGAAATTCCGGAAATTCTATTAAGCAATTAGGAGTTATCCTACTTGACGAAAATGAAAATCAAATCGGAGAAACATATTATGCAGTAGCTCCGCATTTTATTACGGGGCATGTTACCAATCCGGAAGAAAATTCCGTTCAGGCTTATTCCGATTTCAATAGCGTTATCAATACCTACGAAGAAAAACCAACCGGAGGAATTGATACAGAGTTTCAAAGTAAGTACAAACTGTACATAAATGAAGCAAACGAGAATAACTTCATAGGAAAAGAAATTGTAATGAATATCAGCGACGGTTCATCCATGAAGTTTGAAATCAGAGAAAATGCTAAACTAATTTCAGTAGGAACTCATACCCTCTCAGGAGGAACAGGATTTTATATTAGAACTGGAAATGGATTGCAGGAGATAAAACAAGGACAGATTCTTCCCCGTTTGGAAAACAGTTACGGTCTCTATTACGGAATTCCGAATGATGAAACTCTATCTGCAGGAACTAATCCTAAAAAACAAAAAACAGTTATTGCTTACAGTTCACGGATTGAAGATTACATTGTAAGATTCAATCCTGAGTGGAAGAACGCAGAAATTCAGGTATATGATATGACTGGAAGATTAGTCCTGAGTGAGAAAAACGTTAATACTTCTTCAGATTATGTTATCAAACTGAATAGTATAAATGGTATTTACGTAGTCAGAGTAAAATCAGATAACGCAGAAACAGTAACAACAAAAATTTCATACAATAAATAAAATATCATGTTTAGCATACGTAAATTCCGAAACTTTCTTTTAGTAATTTTAAGCTTTACATCATACGGTTTGATGTATGCACAAAATGTTTTCATAGAATCCGAATTAGAATCAGCACCCCCGCCACCAGACACCGGAACTGAGGCGGACGGTCCCGGAGCGCCACCCCAACTTTTTATTGATGAATACCATGAATATTTATTAATAATAGCAGTTGTTTTAATATTTTGGCAAACATGGAGATTGCAGAAAGAAAAAAATAAAAACAAAAAACAAAGCGATAATATCTAAAGAATAGGCTACTTTAAATGGTAGCCTATTTGTTTTTTTAATACGTTATTCATCAAATGCTCATCAGTTGCTCATCAAAAATCAGGGTTTTAAAATTTGATGAGACTTTTGATGAGTAGGAAATATGTATATTTGCAATTATAACCGCAAATCAAAAGAAATGGCAACACACAACATAATCATTTTTGAGCCGGACACAGCCGAAAAAGCCAATGCGCTTAAAGCATTTGCAAAAGCTTTAAGCTAAAATTTGAAGTGAAAGAAAAGCCTTATAATCCTGAATTTGTTGAGAAAATTGAAAAAAGCATGCAGGAAGTACGAGAGGGAAAAGTTACTCGTGTGAAAAGAGAAAATCTAAAAGAATTTTTAGGTTTATAATGGCTTACGATTTAGATTTGAAGACTACTAATAAAACAAAAATCAACCGCTCAAAACAGAGCGGTTTTTTTATGGAATAAAACATAACTTTGCAAAATGAAATCCCCACTTCAGATATTCCGTTTAGATGAATTTGATAAAATTCTACTTCCTGTTTTACCCAGTAAAGTAAAAGCCGGAGGATACGGAAGTTTTGAAAGTGCAGCTTTAGATTTTCCCGATGATACAATAGACCTTTTAAAACTATTGATAAAAGACAAAGAAACGGCTTTCTTTGCGAGAGTGTCCGGAGAATCTCTGAACGGTATAGGAATTTTTGACGGTGATATTCTAATTATTCAAAAAGGAATGCTTCCGGCATACGATGATGTTATTGTGGTTTTTCTCGAGGGAGAATTTTTTGTTAAAAAATATCGACCAACTTACAAACCCGATTTGAAAGAAATTGAAAGCATCAAACTCAAATCCGAAAATCCGGAATATTCAGATTTGTACGTAACAGAAGAATCTGAATTTATATTTTGGGGAAAGGTTACATGGAACTTACATAAATTAGGATAAAAATGTTTGGACTGATTGACGGTAATAATTTTTATGCAAGTTGTGAGCGGATATTCCGTCCGGAACTTAGAGATAAACCTGTTGTTGTGCTTTCCAACAATGACGGTTGTGTTATTGCCCGAAGTAACGAAGCCAAAGCTTTAGGTATTCCCATGGGAGCTCCGGCATTTCAAATAGAAGATATTGTGCAGAAAGAAAAAGTATTTTCTTTTTCTGCAAACTTCATCCTGTACGGTGATATTTCCAACCGCATTGTAAATATCTGCAGGAGATACTGCAAAGACATCGAGGTCTACTCTATTGATGAATCCTTTTTGGATTTCAATGGATATACCTATACAAATCTTCAGGAACATTGCGAGGAACTCCGGAACTATATCCTGAATGGTTTAGATATTCCCTGCAGTATCGGACTTGCACCCAGTAAAACACTTGCAAAAGTTGCAAATAAAATTGCGAAGAAGTACCCGGAGAAAACAAAATCCGTATACATGATTGATACTCCTGAGAAAATTGAAAAAGCATTGAAGTGGTTTCCGCTCGAGGACATTTGGGGAATCGGCAGGAGATACAATGAACGGTTTTCCAAAATGGGAATACAAACTGCGTGGGATTTCACACAGCTTCCTGAAAAGTTTGTGCAGAAAGAAATGGGAATTTTCGGATTAAGAATGCATAAGGAACTTCGGGGAATACCTCAGTATGACCTTTCAGAACCGAAAGCAAAAAAAAGCATTGCTACTACAAGAACTTTTGAAAAACGGATTGACGATATTGAGTATCTTAAAGAAAGGATATCCACTTTTGCCTATAAATGCTCTGAGAAACTCCGGAGGCAGAATTCATGTTGCAGATATGTAACCGTATTTATTAAAACAGACAGATTTAAGCCTGATTTGAAGCAGTACAGCAACTCAATAACGCTCACGCTTCTCAATCCTTCAAATTCAGCTATTGAGCTTTCAAAATCGGCTGTAAATGCCTTAGAAAAAATTTATATGCCATTCTTTCAATATAAAAAAGCCGGAGTGATTGTTTCGGAATTTGTTCCGGAAACGGAAAGAATGACAAGCCTGTTCGACACTGATTTTCATGAGATACATAGTCCTTTGATGTTGGTAATGGATAAACTGAATAAAAGAATCGGAAGCGATAAAGTAAAACTCGCTTCAATGGATGTTCAAAGGACATGGAAAATGAATCAAAAAAAACTCTCACCGCGATATACAACAGACCTGAATCAGATTATAAAAGTAAAAGCCTGAAATTAATCAGGCTACTTTCATTCGGGTGAATTCTGGTTGAACTACTAATTTCGTTAAAATTCACTAACTGGCTCTTCGCCATTTTGTATGGAAAAAAATATCCATATTATTTTAAAATGACCTCGGAAACGGAGGCGTTAAAAATTTTAAACAATTTTCGTTAAGAAATTTCCACTGTTCGAGGGCGGGACAAAATTTCATTATGAGACTAATTTAGGTTTCCGCCCGAGTTTTGGAAATTTC
>JASGDB010000067.1:0-12655 GCA_049841315.1 Bergeyella sp.
GTTTATCTTCTCCTTTAAAAGAAAAAGCAACCATTAAAAAGAAGCATTTTTTGTTTCCTTTAAAAGAAGATTTATACTATTACGGCGGAACTTACGACCGAGACAGAACCGATGAGCAGATAGATGAATCCGCAATCGAACAGCTTAAAAACGGATTATCAGAATTTTATCCCGAAACATTTGAAATCGTTGAAGTAAAATACGGTTTCCGCCCGACAGTAAAAGACCGCAGACCTATCATAGGAAGTCATGAAAAATTTAAAAACTTATATGTTTTCAATGGTTTGGGAGCGCGCGGAGTGCTGAACGGTTGTTATTTTGCAAAGGAACTGTATGAACACATCGAAAATAGCAAGCCGCTTCCCGAAAATGTCAAAATTGACAGGTTTTAATAAAAAAAACTCAATTTTCAGCACTTCCACATAAAGGAATCGGTTCTTTATCAAAAATATCAAATTACCGTTTATTTTCTTCCAAAAGCCCCAAAATATACTATCATAAATACATTTCCCCGTTGCCACTTTGTTTTTTTTAGGCAGAAGTCGTAAATTTGCACCCACAGACTTATGGTGTAACGGTAGCACTACAGATTCTGGCTCTGTCAGTTGGGGTTCGAATCCCTATAAGTCTACTAACAGGCGCTTGAAATTCTCAGGCGTTTTTTTGTATGTTCAAAATTGTAATTATGCTTTCAGTTCAAGGTTTAGGGCTTCATCATTCAGGAAATTATCTGTTTCGGGATGTGAATTTTACCATAAAAAGAGAAGATAAAATCGGGCTTGTCGGGAAAAACGGAGCCGGAAAATCCACACTTCTTAAAATGCTTTCCGGGGAAATTAATTTCTACGAAGGAAACGTCGTTCCCGAAGGAAATATCACAATGGGATTTCTGAAACAGGATTTGGATTTCGTGAAAGGAAGAACCGTCTGGAACGAAACGATGCAGGCTTTCGAGCAAATCAACCTTTGGAAAAAAGAACTGGAAGATGTCAACGAACAACTCGCCACCAGAACCGATTACGAAAGCGATGAATACAGCAATCTGATTCAGCGAATGACGGATTTGAACGATATTCTGCAACATCACGATGCCTACAATCTGGAAGGCGATATGGAAAAAATTCTGCTCGGATTGGGTTTCAAAGCGGAAGATTTTCAAAAAATTACCGACGAATTTTCCGGAGGCTGGAGAATGCGTATTGAACTGGCGAAGCTGCTTTTGCAGAAAAACGATTTGCTTCTTCTCGATGAACCGACCAACCACCTCGATATGGAATCCATTATCTGGCTCGAAAATTTCCTGAAAGATTATCCCGGTGCGATTGTTTTGGTAAGCCACGACAAGCAATTTATGACTTCCGTATGCAACCGGACTTTCGATATTAACAACAAAAAAGTGGACGATTACAAAGCCAATTATTCCAAATATCTGGAACTGAGAAAAGACCGTAAGGAAAAACTCATTCAGGCGAAGAAAAATCAGGATGCGGAAATCAAACAGATGGAGGACAACATCAACCGTTTCCGTGCAAGTGCGACCAAAGCATCGTTTGCTCAATCCCTGATTAAAAAATTAGAAAAAATTGAACGCATCGAAGTGGAAAATGAAGACGTTTCCAAATTCAACATCCGTTTCGTGCAGTCCGTTGTTCCCGGAAAAGTGATTTTTGAAGCGGAAAATCTCGGAAAAAGTTACGGAAAGAAAAAAGTGTTTGACAACGTGAATTTCTTTGTGGAACGAGGCAACAGAATCGCTTTGCTCGGACAAAACGGACAGGGAAAAACCACTTTAGCCAAAATTCTTGCCGGAGAAATTAAGGATTATTCCGGAGATTGGAAACTTGGCCATAACGTGAATATCGGATATTTCGCCCAAAATCAGGAAGAAGTTTTAACGCCGGACAAAACCGTTCTTCAGGAAGCGGAAGATTCGGCAACGGAAGAAACCAGACCGAGAGTTCGGGATTTGCTGGGAAGTTTCCTTTTTTCGGGGGAAGATGTTCAGAAGAAAACCAAAGTGCTTTCAGGAGGAGAGCGAAACCGACTGGCTTTGTGTAAATTATTGCTTCGTCCGTTCAACACTCTGATTATGGACGAACCGACGAACCACCTCGATATTCAGTCCAAAGAAATCATCAAATTAGCCTTAAAAAATTTCGACGGAACGCTGATTCTCATTTCCCACGACCGTGAATTTTTGCAGGGACTTTCCGATAAAATTTTTGAATTCCGTGACGGAAATATGAAAGAATTTCTCGGCGATATCAACGAATATCTGGAATACCGTCAGAAAGAAAGTCTTCGGGAAGTGTCGATGGAGAAAGCGAAACTAACAGCCTCCCCTAACCCCTCCAAAGGAGGGGAACCGGAAATCGAAAAACCATCAACCGACAACCAACAACCGGCAGCCATTCTCAGTAAAGAGCAGAAAAATATTCAGAATAAGATTAAAAAAGTAGAGGAGAAAATCTCGCTTCTGGAATTGGAAATTGAAAAATTTGAGGTAGATTTTACCAGAGAAAATCCGTCCGAAGAAACGTTACAGCAATACAATTCCAAAAAAGAAGAACTGGATATGGCTTTGCAGGAATGGGAATATTTGGGAACGCAGTTGGAGGATTAATTTCTGCTGAAATTTCGATAAAACCTTGTCAAGGTTATATGTGCATTGATAATTAACCTTGACAAGGTTGGTTAATACCTCCTGAAATTCGTCGGCTTAAAATAGTATCGTGCCGTTTTCGTTTCCGGAGCATTGGCATCCAATTCATACCACGGAGAAAGATTGGGATTAAAAGGATTTTTGAGAATGTGAATGCTTTGTGCAGGCGTGAAACCTTCGCCCAAAAGATACAGCCGTTTTCCGCTGTTATCCTCGGAAACTCCGGCAATAAAAACCACGTGTCCCGGACTTCCCGGCGTAATCAGGATGTCGCCCGTTTTCAAATCGGAATTTTTGGTTACCGGATTTGTTTCTTTATTTACGGAAATCGTTCCGGCATAATTGAAAATCAGGCCTAAATAATTTCTGAAATTCTGATAGGAATCATCAAAACCCGCAGTTTTTCTGAACACTACATTATTTCCGTTGACTAAAGCACGGATTCCGTTTTCGTAATCGTTCCACGACAGCAAATCTCCGCTTGTAAAATGGAATTTAATTTCATCAAAACGCTTTTGCTTCCAAAGATATTCCGCATACAGACGAATGACCGCATCCGCACATTGCTGTAAATCTTTCGTTCCGGTGTCAATATCGAAAACGGCTTCGTGCAGGTTTTGTGTAGCGATTTCAGTTCCGTCATATTTCAGAACCGGGCTTCCGTAAGGTTTTAAATTAAAATTCTCAACGAAATAACCAAAAGAATCCGGTTTATCTTCTTTCCAAACGAAATTTTCAGGAGCGGGAAAGCGTTTTTTAATGGTATTTTCTTTTTCGTTAATGGAAACCGCAGATTGATTTACCCGAATTTCATCTTTATTTGATTCGGGTTGGACATTATTGGTTCTTTCTTTTTTACACTGAAAAAACAGAAACAAAGGCAAAAACAAAATGAGTTTTTTCATGGGATAAATGTAGGGATTATAATTGTACCGCTGGTTGTAAGGAATCTAAACCTAACGGGTTTCTGAAACCCGTTAGGTTTTAAAACAGACAGAAAAATTAAAATTTCTCCGTCAGATATTTCCAATACCGTTTCGGGACGTGTTGCAGGTGTAATTTCATATTTTTCCGCTCTACAATATTGGTTTTGGTAAAGTAGCGTTGCCAAAGTGTCTGATAATTCTTTTCCTCGTCGTGGAATTTTTCATCATAATTATTCAATGAAAAATTTTCATCAGGATAGAAAAAGTCGCATTCTTTTAAATCGTAAAACAGTCCAAAATTCCGTTTCAAATCAAAAATCATCCATTTCTGGTCTTGGTAACGGTCTTTGAAAAATTTCCGAACCAACGGCAGAACGTTGAAATCGGGTTCTATTTTGGCGAAATAAATATCGTCCTGCATTTTCTCAAACCGGACAAAGGCTTTCATTCGGTGGCGTTCTCTGTCCACGGATTTGCAGATTTTTGAAATTTTCAAAATATCATCATCTGCATAATTTTGAAGAATATTTTTATCGGGATGTTGAACGGATTGCTTTACCGCCGATAAAATAAGAGATTCCGCTTCGGGACTTTCGGATAAATAGACTTTCAGAAGTTGAAGAATGCCCTGCTTTCCGATGTTTTGTTCTAATTTCTTTAAAACCCGTTCCGATTTTTCGTTTTTGGTAATCACTTCGTGGATTTCTGCGAATAGAGTTTCCTGATGAAACCGCTCTCTGCTGATAATTTCCACGTCTTTGTAGCGGTATTCAAACACTTCAAATACCGCTGTCAAAAGTCCGTCGAAACTGCCGTCATACAAAAGCGTGGTCATTTTATCCAAATCAGAAAAGTATTCAAATATACTGATAAAGGAAAAAATGTTACAGGATTTTAACTTTGAGAGCGGGAGATAGGGAGAGTTTGAAAATTTGAATGGTTGAAGGTATTTGAACCACCCCGTCAAAATTTCTCCGAAATTTCGCCACCCCTCCAAAGGAGGGGAATAACCCGCATCTCGTACGCCTGACAAAACTCACTCCGAAACTTTAAAATACAATTTGTAAATTTGTCGAAATCCTTTTTTATGAAAAAACTACTTTTATTAGCCGTCATCGGATTGGGAATCCTGTCCTGCACGAAATCAACACCTAAACCTGAAACTGAAAAACAAGCTATGGATTTACAGAGCGGGTGGAAACATTCCACCAATATTTATGAGGTAAACGTAAGGCAGTATACTCCTGAAGGAACTTTCAAAGCGTTTGAGAAAGAATTGCCGAGGCTGAAAGATATGGGCGTGGAAACTATTTGGTTCATGCCGGTAACGCCGATTGCGCAGAAAAACAAAAAAGGAACGCTGGGAAGTCAGTATGCCGCTCAGGACTATACTTCTATTAATCCTGAATTCGGAACGATGGAAGATTTCAAAAGCGTGGTGAATGAAGCGCACAAGCTTGGAATGAAAGTCATTATCGACTGGGTGGCGAACCACACCGGCTGGGACCATGTCTGGACAAAAACGCATCCGGAATATTATCTGATAGACCCGAAAACCAAAGATTTCCAGATTGCTTCCGGAATGGACGACATTATTGAGCTGGATTACAGCAAGCCGGAACTCCGTAAAGCCATGACTGATGCCATGAAATTCTGGGTACAGGAAACGGATATCGACGGTTTCCGCTGTGATTTGGCAGCATGGGTGGAAGTGGATTTCTGGAATGAAGCCATTCCTGAAGTGGAGAAAGTGAAGCCGCTTTTCTTCATCGGGGAATATGACGAGCTGGATAATCCGGATTACGGAAAAGTGTTTGATGCCAGCTATTCATGGACGTGGATGCACAAAACCAGAGAGTATTACGAAAAAGATTTGCCTTTACAGGATTTGAAAGATTTACTTGTTAAATATTCCAGTATAGGCGACGGCTCTATGAGAGCATGGTTCACGACCAATCATGACGAAAATACATGGAACGGAACGGAATATGAAAAATACGGAGTCATTGCAAAGCCTCTTGCAGTATTTTCCGCAACATGGAACGGTATACCGCTGCTGTATTCCGGGCAGGAGCTTCCGAATAAAAAACGGCTGGAATTCTTTGAAAAAGACCCGATTGAATGGACAGGAACTAACGAACTTCACGGTTTCTACAAAACCCTGCTGAACCTTAAATCCACCAATCCTGCTCTGCGCGGAGGAGACAAGAACGTAACCACCTTTATCCTAAAAACGAGCGCAGATGATAAGATTCTCGCTTATGCCCGAAAAAACGGAAAAGATGAAGTAGTGGTTATTCTGAATATGTCTAAAAATCCGGTTGCTTTTACCATTAATGATGAAAACGTTTCCGGTGAATACCGCAATGCTTTTGATAATAAAAAAGAAATTTTAACGCCGGAAAAACAATATAATTTAAACATTTCCGAATATCTTGTTTTTGTGAAATAAGGCTGAGGTAAAGGTTGAGGCAGAGACTGGAAGTATTTGCTCTCTATGCCTCAGCCTCATCCTCAAAATAACAAATTGTTAAATACTCATGTATTTTTTTGTAGCAAAACAAAAAAATGTATCTTTGTCTCAAATAATTTAACCCTTAAAAATAATTTAAAATGAAAAAAATCTTTACAATTTTAGGTATTGTGTCTGTGGCAACTTTTGCGAATGCACAAATCGTAATTAATGAAGCCTATGGAGGCGGTGGAAACAGTGGCTCTACTTACAAAAATGACTTTATCGAACTTATCAATAGTGGAACTGCAACTGTAACTTTATCGGGAGCAACTTTGCAATATGCATCCGCAACGGGTACATTTAACCAATATCATACGCTTCCAAGTATTACATTAACACCAGGGCAAACTTATTTGATACAAGAAGCTGCAGGTACTGGTGGTACAACAAGTATTTCACCAGATTTTACTCCGTCAGCGATAATTAATTTTGATGGAAGTACAAATACTAGTGTTGGATTTGCTATGGCAGCGGCAAACTTCAAAGTTGTACTTGCAAGTAATGATACTCAGGTAACGGGACCAACTAATGCAAATGTATTAGACTTTGTAGGAGTTGGAACGGCAAATATGTATGAAGGCTCAGGAGCAGCTCCTGCAGCTTCTAATTCTACTTCAGTTTCAAGAACTAATGGTGTTGATACTAATAATAATACAGCTGATTTTACAGCAGGTACTCCAACTCCTCAAAATTCATCAACGTTAGCAGTTACAGATATTACAAAAGCTAAATCAGTTCTTGTTAAGAATACAGTAGCAAAAGAAACTATTACTTTCGCTAATGATTCTGATGTTCAGATTGTAAATGCAGCAGGACAAGTAGTAAAAGCAGCTAAAGTAAATGCAGGAACAGAACTAAACGTTTCTTCTTTGTCTAAAGGTGTTTACTTCGTAACCGGAACTGTAAACGGACAGAAAGTTTCACAGAAAATCGTAAAACAGTAATTTTTTAACTGTTGCTTAAATTAAAAAGCCGCTTCGCAAGAAGCGGTTTTTGTTTTTATACCGGTGGATTACTGCTAATAAAGAGTATTATATTTCGTGCTTTCGAGCCTTTCGTGGCTGTTTATAATTTTTGCTGTGTAGTAACAAAATCCGTGCATCTTCTGCAATTAAAAAAATGATTTTTCCACAAAATTTTTCAGTTCACTTTCAAATGATTAAATTTGGGGGTTATGAAGATTTAGGAATTTTATGAGCGAAAATCAACAGGTAAACTATTCTGAAGACAATATCCGTACGCTGGACTGGCAGGAGCATATCCGGCTTCGCCCGGGAATGTACATCGGGAAGCTGGGCGACGGTTCTTCGGCGGACGACGGTATTTATATACTTTTAAAGGAAATCATCGATAACTCTATCGACGAATTCCGTATGAAATCCGGAAAACGAATTGAAATCAAACTCGATGAAAAGAAAGTCGTTATCCGCGATTTCGGACGTGGAATACCGCTCGGGAAGATGGTGGATGCCGTTTCCAAAATGAATACTGGAGGAAAATACGATAGCAAGGCTTTCAAAAAATCAGTCGGACTGAACGGTGTCGGAACCAAAGCCGTGAATGCGCTTTCGGATTTCTTCAAAGTGCGCTCTTTCCGCGACGGAAAAATGAAAGTGGCAACGTTTTCAAAAGGAAATATTACAGAAGAACTGCCAGAAGCTGAAACTTCCGACCGCAACGGAACGGAAATCAGCTTTATTCCCGACCATGAAATTTTCCTGCATTTTAAATTCAGAAAGGAGTATATCGAGAGGATGCTCCGTAATTACGCTTACCTGAATCCGGGACTGAAAATTATTTTCAACGGTGAGACTTTCTTTTCCGAAAACGGGCTGAAAGACCTGCTGGAAGAAGAACTGGAAAGCGAAACACTCTATCCGATTGTCCACCTGAAAGACGAAGATATTGAAGTGGCAATCACGCATACCGACAAATCGCAGACGGAAACCTATTTTTCTTTTGTCAACGGGCAGAACACCACGCAGGGCGGAACGCATCTGAATGCTTTTCGTGAAGCGTATGTGAAAACCATTCGTGAGTTTTTCAATAAAAATTTTGATGCTTCCGATATCCGGAAATCCATTGTGGCGGCAATTTCAATCAATGTGGAAGAGCCCGTTTTTGAATCGCAGACCAAAACCAAACTCGGCTCGAATGACATCGGCCCGAATGGCCCTACGGTAAGGACTTTCATCATCGATTTTCTGAAAAATAAACTCGATAATTTCCTGCACAAAAATCCGGAAGTTGCCGAAGCCGTTCAGCGGAAAATTTTAATCTCCGAAAGGGAAAGAAAAGAATTGTCCGGTATTCAGAAATTAGCAAGGGAAAGAGCGAAAAAAGTTTCGCTTCACAATAAAAAACTCCGCGATTGCAGACAGCATTACAACGACCAGAAAGCCGTCCGCAAATCGGAAACACAGATTTTCATCACTGAGGGAGATTCTGCATCGGGTTCTATCACAAAATCCCGAGACGTGGAAACTCAGGCGGTTTTTTCCCTGAAAGGAAAGCCTTTGAACTGCTACGGCTTAACAAAAAAAGTAGTCTATGAAAATGAGGAATTCAATCTGCTTCAGGCGGCGCTGAATATTGAGGAATCGCTCGAAGATTTGCGTTACAATCAGGTGATTATCGCTACCGATGCCGATGTGGACGGAATGCACATCCGCCTTTTGATGATTACGTTTTTCCTGCAGTTTTTCCCTGATTTGATTAAAAATGGGCATTTGTATATTCTTCAGACGCCTTTGTTCAGGGTGAGAAACAAAAAGGAAACCCGCTACTGCTATTCCGAAGCGGAACGCCTCAAAGCACTAAATGAATTGGGCAAAAATCCTGAAATTACACGATTCAAAGGATTGGGAGAAATTTCTCCGGATGAATTCAAATTTTTTATCGGAAAAGACATCCGTTTAGAACCTGTGGTAATCGGGAAAGACCAGACTATTGAACAGCTTCTGGAATTTTATATGGGCAAAAATACGCCGGACAGACAATTATTCATTCTGGATAATCTGGTAGTGGAAGACCCCGATATTGATAAAAAAGAAATTTTGCAGGATGCAGAATAAAAAACAAATAAAAAAACACAAATATGAGATTAAGTAACAGGAACAAAGCCTCATTGTATCAGTTTTTGAGCACTTTGCTATGGATATTTTTTTTCGGTGGAGTAGCATTGTTTTTCATTGAAAAATACAAATTTGACTTTTTGGGTTGGGAGAGTTATCTGCTCATCATTATTCCGGTTTTTATGTTAGCGATTTTTTATGTGAGAGGAAGACAGATTTTTGAATACGACAGCGACGGCGAAGCACTGAATTTCAAAAACAGAAATGTAATCGCCATGCTCGACAAGCCGTTAAGCGATGAGTTCCCGAAATATAAACTGTTGAAATACGAAGTTGTAAACGGAATTATTTTCAAAAGACTGTACATCACTATTTCAAGTAAAAAAAGCAATGCCATTATCCTGAAATACGATATTTCCTACCTCACCAACAAAGAAATAAAAGATTTGAAATTCTCTTTGAACAAGGTAGAAAAAGCCAATAAAGAATACAAACAAGCCAATAAACAAAACCAATGACAGAAGAATTTTCGCACGAAGGAGAAAGTTTAAAAAAAGTTTCGGGACTGTACCGAGACTGGTTTCTGGATTATGCTTCATACGTGATTCTTGACCGCGCCATTCCGTCCGTGTACGACGGTTTTAAGCCTGTACAGCGCAGAATCATGCATTCCATGCGTGAACTGGAGGACGGACGCTACAACAAAGTCGCCAATATTGTCGGAAATACAATGAAATATCACCCTCACGGCGATGCTTCCATTACCGATGCCATGGTGCAGATTGGCCAGAAAGAACTGCTGATTGACACGCAGGGAAACTGGGGAAATATTTTCACCGGAGATTCTGCGGCGGCGGCGAGATATATTGAAGCAAGACTTACGCCTTTTGCGCTGGAAGTGGTTTTCAATCCGAAGACGACCGAATGGGCAAAATCCTACGACGGAAGAAACAACGAACCGATAGATTTGCCTGTAAAATTCCCGCTACTTCTCGCTCAGGGAGTTGAGGGAATCGGAGTCGGACTTTCCACAAAAATTCTTCCGCATAATTTCAATGAATTGATTAATGCTTCGGTGGCTTATCTCAAAGGGAAAAAGTTTGAGCTGTATCCCGATTTTCAGACTGCCGGATTTTTGGATGTTTCGGAATATAACGACGGACAGCGTGGCGGGAGAGTCCGTGCCAGAGCGAGGATTGTTCAAACAGATAAGCACACGCTCACCATTACCGAACTTCCGTTTTCCAAAACTACGGGCGACCTCATTGATTCCATTCTGAAAGCCAACGACAGAGGAAAAATCAAAATCAAAAAAATAGAGGACAATACTTCCGATAAGGTGGAAATCATCGTTCATCTTCATAATGATGTTTCGCCGGATAAGACGATTGATGCGCTGTATGCGTTTACGGATTGCCAGGTCAGTATTTCTCCGAATGCCTGCGTGATTGTGGGCGACAAGCCGATGTTCCTTTCTGTTTCGGAAATTTTGAGGATGAATACCGACCACACGGTTTCATTATTGAAAAAAGAACTCGAAATCGAGCTTCACGAATTGCAGGAAAGCTGGCATTTTGCTTCGTTGGAAAGAATTTTCATCGAAAACAGAATTTACCACGACATCGAAGAGGTAAAATCATGGGAAGAAGTTATTGAAACCATTGATAAAGGCTTAAAACCTCATACCAAACATCTGCTGAGAGCAGTTACCGAAGACGATATTGTACGGTTAACCGAAATCAGAATTAAGAGAATTTCCAGGTTTGATTTGGATAAATTCAAGGAGAATATCGCTTCACTTGAAGGAAAAATCGAACAGTGCAAATATCATCTGGACAACCTTATTCAGTATTCCATTGACTATTATCTGAATATTCAGAAAAAATACGGAAAAGACAAGGAAAGAAGAACCGAACTGAGGGTTTTCGATACGATTGATGCGACAAAAGTTGCCGTTGCCAACGTGAAATTCTACGTCAATTATGAAGAAGGCTTCATCGGAACTTCCCTGAGAAAAGACGAATATCTTTTCGACTGTTCGGATATCGACGACATCATTACTTTCCGCAAAGACGGAACGATGAAAGTGGTAAAGGCAGAAGCGAAAACATTCATCGGGAAAGATATTCTGCATGTAGCGGTTTGGAAAAAACAGGACAAACGCACTGTTTACAACATGATTTACCGCGAAGGCAGGGAAGGACCTTATTATATGAAGCGTTTTTCCGTAACCGGAGTTACGAGGAATACTGATTACAAACTGGCTTCGGATAAAAAAGGCTCGGAAATGCTCTATTTTTCAGCCAATCCGAATGGTGAAGCGGAAACCGTTTCCGTTTTATTAAAACCGAATCCGAGAATCCGAAAAAGCAAAATGGATATTGATTTCTCCGAACTTGCCATTAAAGGAAGGGATTCCAAAGGAAATCTCGTAACCAAATATGCCGTAAAAAAAGTCGAGCTTAAAGAAGAAGGCGTTTCCACATTAGCACCGCGGAAAATCTGGTTCGATGAAACTGTTCGCCGACTGAATGCCGATGCCAGAGGAACATTATTGGGGAATTTTAAAGGTGATGATAAAATATTGACTATCAACACGAACGGCGAAGCGAAATTAATTACTTTTGACCTTAGCAACCGTTTCGACGACGAATATTTGGTGTTGGAAAAATGGAATCCTGAACAGCCAATCACCTGTATTTATTTTGACGGAGAAAAAGGAATTTATTTCATCAAACGTTTCATGCTGGAAAACACGCTGAATGTCCAGACCTTCATGCCGTCGGAACATCCTAAATCCTTTATCGAAAACGTAATTGTATCTTCCAATGCGACGGCGGAACTCGTTTTTGCCAAAGAAAAAGGAAAGGACAAAGAACCGGAAACCATTAATATAGATGAATTTATTGCGGTAAAAGGCATAAAAGCCATTGGAAATCAGTTAACTAAAAACAAAGTGAAAGCCATCAATATCACCGTTCCCGAACCCGAAGAAATCAATGAAGGTTTTGATGAAGTAGCACAGACAGAAGGACACATCAGCTTTATAGACCACGATGTGAAAGAGGAGGATTTTCCGGAAGAAGGAATTATAGGGGATTTATTTGAAGAATAGAATGGTTTACTCATAGTTCTATCTAAAAAACGTTTTTACATTCAAAATTTAAACAAAATGAACAGCATATTATTAATCATCATCGCCGTTACGGCAGTCATCAGTTTTATCGGCTTTCAGAATATTTCTGTTTTCGAGAAATACAAATTCAATGTCGGTGCAATCCTGAACAGGAAAGAGTACGTGCGCCTGCTTTCTGCGGGATTTCTGCATGGTGATGTGATGCATCTGGTATTTAGTCGCTCCTTATAATACCCCATTTTAATTTACGAAAGCAAAATTCGGGAGCAAATTTAGTCGGAATATGATGGATAAAAAATAGTTCAAAAGATTTTGTTTTAGGATTTCCATCATCTTTTTCAA
>JASGDB010000068.1:0-66485 GCA_049841315.1 Bergeyella sp.
ATTTTTTCCCAACATAATTTGCAAGGTTTTAAGGCTCTAATATACAAATTCTTGTAATATAAAACATCTATCTTGAACTTTATTTTATTGATTGTTAGTTAGTTGTGTTATTTTAATGAGCGACTATATAATTGTCTTCTTAATCGTAAATTATTTTTTTTGAAATTTTGTTTAAAAAAATCAAAGCCTCAAAAATTCGTATTTTTGTGTAAAATTATCCAATGAGTTTTTTTGAAGAAAAGAATCCGGAAATGGACCGATACATCGAAACCCACGCTTCGGAAGAACCCGAACTGCTGAAAAGGCTTCGGAAAGAAACCTACCGGAAAACCACACAACCGCACATGATTTCAGGTTATCAGCAGGGAATTTTGCTGTCGATGATTTCCAAAATTCTTCAGCCCGAAAAAATTCTGGAAATCGGAACGTTTACGGGATATGCAGCGTTGTGCCTTGCGGAAGGACTGAAAATAAACGGAAAGCTGTTAACGCTCGATGTAAATGAAGATTTGGCGTATCTTCCGAAAAAATATTTTGAAGAAAGCCGTTTTGCAGAACAGATTGAGTTCAGGATTGAGAATGCGCTGGATTTTCTGCAAAATACTGATGAAATTTTCGATTTGGTGTTCATTGATGCCGACAAGGAAAATTATCCCGAATATTTTAAACTGATAAAACCGAGAACAAAATCCGGCTCGGTTGTGATTTTTGATAATGTCCTTTGGTACGGAAAAGTGCTGGACGAAAACCCGAAGCAGAAAGCCACCCAGAAAATAAAGGAACTGAACGAAATGGCGGCAAAAGACACTGATTTTGAAAATCTTATTTTACCTTTGCGCGACGGAATCAATATTCTGCGGAAAAAATAATGATGAACCTTGAATTGTAGTAAATGAATAAAGCAATATGTTCTGTGAGCGTAGCTCCCGTTCGTGAAACTCCGTCGGAAAAGGCGGAAATGGTAACTCAGATGTTGTTCGGCGAAAGCTGTGATATTCTGGATGAACAGAAACAGTGGACGAAAATCCAAATGCATTTCGACGGCTATGAAGGCTGGATAAATTCCAATCAAATTTCCCCGATTTCAGATGAAGATTTTGCCCGAAGAAAAACCGGAATTCTTACCAAAATTTTCGAGGTTTGCGACAGTCCCGACGGAAAAATACTGCTTTCCATAGGAAGCGAATTAGAATCTGAAACGCAAAATGCTCTTAACAATCAAAATATTTCCGAAACGGCAAGGCAGTTCCTGAATGTTCCTTATTTGTGGAGTGGAAGAAGTTTTTTTGGAATAGATTGCAGTGGTTTCGTTCAGTTGGTGTATAAAGTTCAAGGGATTTCCCTGTCCCGAGATGCGTATCAGCAGGCGGAAACGGGAACAGTTTTAGCTTTCGTGGAAGAGAGTGAAGCGGGAGATTTGGCATTTTTTGAAAACGAAGAAGGAAAAATTGTTCACGTGGGAATCATGCTGGAAAATCAGGAAATCATTCATGCATTCGGAAAGGTGAGAATCGACAGTTTAGACAGCACCGGTATTTTCAATAAGGAACTGAACCGGCATACGCACAAGCTCCGTTTTGTGAAAAGAATCATTGGTGAAAATTAAATTTTGGATATGAACATTGTTAAAATTCTCAATACTATTGGTTTCCTACTGCTGGTGTATATCTGGATTTTTGCGGTAATCAGCTTTTTTTCTCTGCCGGAGATGATTCCTGTTCATTTCGATTTCGACGGAAAGGCGGATTCGCACGGAAACCGGCTTTGGATTCTGACAATTCCGTTGGTTGCAACCGTTGTTTTTTATCTAATGAAATACACTGCAAAGCAGAAAAACCTTTATTCACGCAAGATTCCTACTGAAATGAAACGAAACAGAGGTCTTACCAATCTTTTTGTAAAGATGATTCTGGTGTATGTGATGATGCTTTTTGCGGACATCGCCACGGAAGCCGTACTGATAGCGCAGGGAAAATATGAGGCTCTTTCCGGTTTTTCTCACGTTCTGATTGGGCTGATGATGGTGTCGATTGTTGGATTTTTCATATATGCCAGAAGAAAAATTCATATTATTGATTAAAAAAGTGTTCATCTTAGTTGAAATTGTAAATTAAAATTGTCGCTATGAAAAATATTTCTTTATTGCTGAAAATTCTTTCATTTCTTGCTTTGGTTTTCATTTGGATTTATACCATTATTTATTTCAGCAAGTTACCCGAAACCGTTCCTACACATTTTGGCATAAACGGAAAAGCAGATGGTTTTGGCTCTAAAAGCTCACTTTGGCATATCCCTTTTATTGCTATACTCAATTTCCTTCTTTTATTTTATATGTCTAAAAATAAGGATTTTACATTTCTGAATATTCCGAAAAATTTGAAAGAAAACACAGCGTTCAGTGTTTTATGCATTGATATTTTAAATTTTTGGACAATGCTTCTGTTTGCAGTTATTACCTACGAAACCATACAGACATCTTTAGGAAATATGCAGGGAATCAGTTCTGTTACCAATTATTTAATAGGATTTATCCTTATTTTTACGATTGCAATGATGGTCTACTCTTACCGATTATCGAAAAAAATGAAACAAACATAAATTTATTTTAAATTGAATTTTCTATACAACATATTTATTTTTTGTTTTGAACTGTCGTTCAAGTTTTTGTCTTTGTTTAATGATAAGATAAAATGCGGTCTGGAAGGCAGGAAACATTCTTTGGAAATTGTAAAATCCAAAATTTCTCCCAATGATAAAGTGATTTGGATGCATTCCGCAAGTCTGGGAGAATATGAACAAGGCGTTCCTGTTCTGGAAAAACTCAAAGAAAAATATCCGGATTATAAAATTCTCATTACCTTTTTTTCGCCGTCGGGTTACGAAAATGTGGCAAAAAAACAAACGATTGCGGATGCGGTCTGCTATCTCCCGTTTGATAAAAAATCTCAGATAAAAGAATTTGTCTCAAACTTTAAAACCGATATTTTTTTCACCGTAAAATACGATTACTGGTATCATCTTTTAGATGAATTGAAATCTCAGGGAGCAAAAATTTATGTGATTTCTGCTCTGTTTTACAAAAATCAAGTATTTTTCAAGCCGTACGGAAAATGGATTATAAATCAGTTGAAAAAAAATGTAGACTGGTTTTTTCATCAGACCAAAAACTCCGAAGAACTGGCAAAAAAAGCAAGATTGGTTCATTCCTCAGTTTCGGGAGATACACGTTTCGATAGGGTTCGGCAGAATTTGGTGAGGGATAATTTTGTGGAATATATTGAAGAATTTAAACAAAATAAAACAACAATAATTTTCGGAAGCTCATGGGAAGCGGAAGAGCGGATTGCGGAAATATTGGCTCACAAGCATCCCGAAATTAAAATCATCATCGCTCCTCATGATTTAAAAAGAGTTCCCCACTTGCAGGAATTATTCCCTAAATCGGTTTTGTATTCCCAATTTTTCGACCCCTCAACTCCTCAACTCCTCAACTCTTCAATCCTGATTATCGACAGCATCGGACTGCTTTCCAAGCTGTATTCCTACGGAAATCTTGCGGTTGTGGGCGGAGGGTTTCATTCGGCGGGATTGCACAATATTCTGGAATCGGCGGTTTTCGGGATTCCCGTATTCTTCGGAAACCGCTACCGTAAAAATCCTGAAGCCGATTCGCTTATTGAAGCCAAAGGCGGAAAATCTTTTGAAGATGAATATTTCGCATCAAAATACATCTCCGAAATTCTGAAAAATCCCGACATCATGGAAGCCATGGGAGAAAATGCGAAACAACTCATCCTTTCTCAGCCGGATTCTGCGGAAATGATTGTGGAGAAAATCGTCTCAGGATTGAAGCCTTAATTTCAGCTCAATTAAAAAACTTTGAATATTTCAAAAACCCGTTCAACGCCCAATTTACAGTGAAATACAGAGATTTCAACGTAGAAAACCTCATAAAATCCCTGTACACCAAATACTGGTCTTTCATAATATTTTTTTTGTTTCGGGAAACGCTGTCGGGAAGCATTCGGTATTTTGAAAGTGTTTTTTTCAGGGGTTTTCCTTCGGGGATTTTTTTCAGCAGATTCAGCCACATGATGTGGTCTTCCCGTTTGCTTCCCTCAGGAAAATATTCTTTCCCCACTCTCTGCGAATCATACATGGAAGAAAGCAGGGACAGCCGGCAGGTTTTTAAAAGATTTTTAAAGGTAACGACTTTATCGGCCTCAAAATCTTCCAAAACCGGCTTCAGGCTTTCATCACAACGGGAATAGGTGGAATAGGCGAGCTCTGCATTTTCCTTTTTCATAAAACCGACCATTTCTTCGAGGAAATTTGCCTCCCAAAAATCATCCGCATCAAGAAAGGTGATGAATCTTCCGGTTGCATTTTGCAGGGAAATATTTCTTGCGTGTCCTGCTCCGCCGTTTTTTTCTGTTTTGAAAATTTTAATGCGGGAATCGTTCTGATTATTAAGGATTTCCACGGAATTATCCGTTGAAGAATCATCCGTTACCAGCCATTCCCAATCCTGAAAAGTCTGGTTGAGAACAGAATCTATCGTTTCCTGCAAAAATTTTGAAGAATTATAGCAAGGCGTTATGATAGAAACTTCCGGCATTTTTTTATTTATTCAAAAGTAATTGAACCTCTTGCTTCAGCACAGGTAGGTGAATGATAATAATTCCCCAAATTTGGGTATTTTCAATTTCGTCGTACCCGTGAATGATTTTGTTTCGGGCATCCACAATTCTACGAGAATTGGTAATCTCAATTTCGGGATTTGTTTTCAGGATTTTATTGACGGCTTCTCCTATTATTTCGATATTCCGTTCTACTGCATCCTGAAGCATCGGGTTAGAATCATATTCTTCAAAATGTTTTTCTTTCCCTATATAATTCTCGATATTTTCAATAGAAATCAAAATATCAAACAAAAATTTCTTGATGTTCACTGTCATAAATCAAAAATTTTGTTTTGTTTAATTCTTGAATAAAATAGGGGTTTTTTAGTGAGTTTTCAGTAACCAAATCTATTTCTCTTCCGAGTAAATCCCGCAGTTCATCGTGCAAATCCCACCATAATTTTCCTTTTTCGAGAGGGTCTTTCAGGTTTTTGTCAAAGTGTATCAAAAAATCAACATCGCTGTTTTCATTAAAATCATTTCGAACTGCAGAGCCGAAAAGATATGCACGAACAACCTTGTAGCGGCTGAAAACTTCCGCTAACTGCTCTTGATATTCGGAGACAAATAACATAATAAAGTATAACTCTTTCCACAAAGATACATAAATATATTTTTGTGGGTTTTCTGTTGTAATTAAAATTGCCAGTTCATCTCAAAATATTAAATTTGTGAAATCATTTACTTTGTCAAAGTTTTAAAACAGATTTAGTTTACTTTGACAAAGTTTTTAATTAAACAGAAATACAATTCAAAAATGTTCTACGACCATCAGCAGATAGAAAAAAAATGGCAAAAATACTGGGAAGAAAACCAAACCTATAAGACACAAGAGCCAAGAACCAAGAATCAAGATAGCTCCCCTCCTTCGGAGGGGTTAGGGGAGGATAAACCGAAATTCTACGTTTTGGATATGTTTCCGTATCCGTCGGGAGCGGGTTTGCACGTTGGTCATCCTCTCGGTTACATCGCTTCGGATATTTATGCGAGATTCAAAAGACATCAGGGTTTCAATGTTTTGCACCCGATTGGTTACGACAGTTTCGGGCTTCCTGCGGAACAATATGCGATTCAGACGGGACAACATCCTGCGATTACCACAGAAAACAACATCAATCGCTATGAAGAACAATTAAAAAGAATCGGTTTTTCTTTCGATTGGAGCAGGGAAATCAGAACGTCCGACCCCGATTATTACAAATGGACGCAGTGGATTTTCATAGAATTGTTTCATTCCTATTATTGCAAAGATGCCGACCAAGCCAGACCGATTTCCGAATTGATTGAAGTTTTCGGAATTGAGGGAAACTCCCGAATCAATGCGGTTTGTGATGAAGTCAAAACTTTTTCCGCAGACGATTGGAACAATTTTTCAACGGAAGAACAGCAGGAAATTTTACTGAAATACCGATTGGCTTACCGAGCGGAAACCACCGTGAATTGGTGTCCTGCTCTCGGAACGGTTCTGGCAAACGACGAGGTAAAAGACGGAAAATCCGAAAGAGGCGGTTATCCCGTTTTCCAAAAAAAAATGATGCAGTGGAGTATGCGTATTTCCGCCTATTCCGAAAGATTATTGCAAGGTCTTAAAACTTTGGATTGGCCACAACCTTTGAAAGACTCACAAGAGTATTGGATTGGAAAATCGCAGGGAGCGGAAGTGGTTTTCCCAATCCTCACCCCCAACCCCTCTCCTAAGGAGAGGGGAGCCGATTCGCCGCATTATTTTACAGGAGATGCTGCTGCCAGAAACAAACTTGTTTTGGCTAAGCAAATGCGGAAAAAGCCTACGGAAGCGGAAGATGCTTTGTGGCAAGCACTCAGAAACAGGAATTTGGGAGATAAATTTAGGAGACAACACCCTATAAAAAACTATATTGTTGATTTTGTTTGTCTGGAAAAGGGATTGATTATCGAGGTTGACGGCGGTTATCATTTTGAGGAAGAGCAGATAGAGAACGATAATTTCAGAAGTCTGGAACTGAATCTGAAAGGATATAGTTTTCTGCGGTTTACCAATAATGAAGTGCTGAACAATCTTGAAAATGTTTTAGAAAAAATCAAAGAAAAACTGAACGAATTACCATCGAAAAAGGAAGGAGAGATTGACGCAATCGCTCCCCTCTCCTTAGGAGAGGGGTTGGGGGTGAGGATTTTCACAACAAGACCCGACACCATTTTCGGAGCAACCTTTATGGTTCTTGCACCCGAAAATCCTTTGGTTGAGAAATTAACAACTGACGAACAGAAATCCGAAGTCGAAAAATATATCGAAGAAACTTCCAAAAAAACGGAAAGGGACAGAATGTCCGACGTGAAAAATGTGAGCGGAGCGTTTACGGGAAGTTATGCCGTAAATCCGTTTACGGAAAAGAAAATTCCTGTTTACATTTCCGATTATGTGCTGATGGGTTACGGAACGGGAGCGGTAATGGCAGTTCCGGCACACGATGAACGCGACCACCGTTTTGCAAAAAAATTCGGGTTGGAAATTATTAATGTTATTGAAAATGACAACGATATTCAGGAAGAATCTTACGATTCCAAAGATTCGGTTTGTGTGAATTCCGATTTTCTGGACGGCTTAAATTATAACGATGCGAAAGCAAAAATAATTTCAGAAATAGAAAATCGCGGAATTGGCTTCGGAACAACGAATTACCGGCAGCGTGATGCGATTTTTTCCCGCCAAAGATATTGGGGCGAACCTGTTCCTATATATTATAAGGACGGATTTCCTTACACTTTGCCTGTTTCTGCGCTTCCTTTGGAACTTCCCGAAGTGGAAAAATACCTGCCGACCGAAGACGGCGACCCGCCACTCGGAAATGCGAAAAAATGGCACTGGTGCCCCCTTTCCCCCGAAGGGGAGAGCAGCGGTAAAATTGTGTCAAAAGAAGAATGGGAAGCCTCCCCTTTGGGGAGGTTTGGAGGAGCTCTTGAATTGTCCACAATGCCGGGTTGGGCAGGAAGTTCTTGGTATTTTTTGAGATATATGGATTCTAAAAATGACGGAACTTTTTGCCAAAAAGAACTTTCCGACTATTGGGGGCAAGTGGATTTATACATCGGCGGAAGCGAACACGCAACAGGACATCTTTTGTATTCCCGATTTTGGAATATGTTTTTGAAAGACAGAGGTTTTATCAAGCAAAATGAACCTTTTCAGAAATTGATTAATCAGGGAATGATTTTGGGAATGAGTGCGTTTGTTTTCAGAATTGACGGAACGAATCAGTTTGTTTCCAAAAATTTGGCGAAAGATTATCAGACTCAAAAAATCCACGTCGATGTTTCTTTATTAAAAGGAACTTCGGACGAATTGGATATTGAAAAATTCCGAAATTGGAGAAAGGAATTTGCCGATGCTGAATTTATTTTAGAAAACGGAGAAATTTACGATGCGAACTCCTCCCCTTCGGGGAGGTCGGGAGGGGCTTATATTTGCGAAAGAGAAGTCGAAAAAATGTCCAAATCCAAATACAACGTCGTCAATCCCGATGACATCTGCGAAGAATACGGAGCGGATTGTCTGCGACTTTATGAAATGTTTCTCGGCCCCTTGGAGCAATCCAAACCCTGGAATACGCAAGGTTTGAGCGGCGTTTACGGATTTTTGAAGAAATTTTATAATCTGTATTTCAACGGCGATGATTTTGAAGTTTCCGAAGAAGAGCCGACCAAAGCCGAACTGAAAGTTTTGCATACGCTGATTAAGAAATTTATGTTTGATATTCAAAATTTTTCGTTTAATACTTCGGTTTCGCAGTTTATGATTGCCGTGAACGAATTACAAAAACTGAAATGCAACAAAAGAGCAATTCTCGAACCCTTGGCAATTCTCATTTCGCCTTATGCACCGCATATTTGCGAAGAATTGTGGAATTTGCTTGGACACAGCGAAAGCATTGAATTTGCACCTTTTCCAATACTGAATGAAGCGTATTTAGAGGAAGACGAATTTGAATATCCGGTAAGTTTCAACGGGAAAATGAGGTTCAAACTGGCTCTTCCGGCGGATTTGACCGTGCAGGAAATTGAAAAAATTGCTCTGGAAAACGAGAAAGTCCTTCAACAGTTGGACGGAAATTCTCCAAAAAAAGTGATTATTGTCCCAAAAAAAATTATTAATATTGTTGTATGATTTTTTTTAAGGCTTTTTATCCTTTAGAAAATTCATAAAAATAAAAAGATTTTTTCTGTAAAATTTAACAATTTTATTAAATCTGTAAAATGCATTTAAAAATAAAGTAAAATTTTGCTGATAATGTAAAGCGATATTTTTTGTGAAGTGTTTTTTTTTAGTTAAGAATTATTCAAACACTTGCATTATAAAATTTTTTAACTTTAATTTACAACTCGAAAATTTAATAACAATTATAATTTAGTTTAATATGGAAATGAATGTTTCAAACACAGACGAGCAAGTAGTTGCTAAAAAACAGGGTGGTTTAAATCCTGCAGTTATTATCCCTATCTTACTGGTTATTGGGATATGTATTTATTTATTTGTTCTTGGTAGCCCGGGAAATTTTAAAGACGCTGAAAAATTAGGAAGCGGTTCTGTAGCCTTTTCGGATGTAGAAGGCAAAGATATTCATCCGGATTCTTTCTTGGGGATTATCTACAAAGGAGGTGTTATCGTACCTGTTTTGATTACATTTATGATTACCGTAATCGTTTTCTCAATCGAGCGTGCTTTGGTTCTTGGTAGAGCGGCAGGAAAAGGAAATCTTGATAACTTCGTAGTGAAAGTGAGAAGCCTGCTGAATAAGAACAAAGTTGATGAAGCTCTTGAAGAGTGCGACAGACAGCAGGGTTCTGTAGGAAATGTAGTAAAAGAAGGTCTTACCACTTACAAAGTGCTTGCTAAAGACAACACTCTTAACAAAGAGCAGAAAATGGCAGCGTTGAACAAAGCGATTGAAGAGGCAACCACTCTTGAAATGCCGATGCTGGAGAAAAACATGATGATTCTTTCCACTTTGGGAACAGTAGCGACGCTTGTTGCACTTCTTGGAACGGTAATCGGGATGATTAAAGCGTTCTTTGCATTAGGCTCAGGAGGTGGTACTCCGGATGCGGCTGCACTTTCTACCGGTATTTCCGAGGCGTTGATTAACACGGCTTTAGGTATTGGTACATCAGCGATTGCGATTATCCTTTATAACTATTTTACTTCTAAGATTGACGGACTTACATACAAAATCGATGAGATTGCGATGTCTATCCAGCAGTCATTTGCTGAATTTCACTAAGAAATAGTGGCAATTTTTTTGCTTGATTTTTTTTTCAGATAAAAAATCATTCACAGAAGTTTAATAAAAAATAAAAATAATATGGCGAGAGTCAAACCAAAAAGACATGGAGTAGTTACGGACATGACCGCAATGTGCGACGTTGCATTCCTACTACTTACGTTCTTTATCTTGACCACACAGTTCAAAAAACCGGATGTGGAACAGATAAAACCGCCATCTTCAATTTCAGAAAAACTATTGCCGGACGCAAGTTTGATGACCGTAAATGTAACACCGGAAGGGAAATTCTATTTCCAGCCGGTAGAAAACGGAAATGAAAGAATGCAGATTCTGGACAATATGGGAAAAAAATACGGCATACCGGCTTTTTCACAAAAAGAAAAAGTAGCTTTTACACGAGTGCAGGCAATCGGCGTTCCGATGTCTCAGCTGAAAAGCTATCTGAATATGCCCGAAGATGAGCAGAAAGCATATAAAAGTCCGACAGGTGTTCCTTTGGACAGTACAAATAAGCAGTTAATCGACTGGGTAGAGCAGAGTTTAAAAGTCAATCCCGACTATAAACTTGCCATTAAAGGTGATGTAAACACCAAATACCCGAAAGTTAAAAACTTGTTTGAAGGTTTAAGAGATATTAAATTTCTAAAATTCTGGCTGATAACATCACAAGAAGGTAAACCCAATTAATAAAACCTAAGAAATGGCAGAAGTACAAGTACAGGAAAAAGGCGGTAAGGACGGCAAAGTCCGCTCCAAAAAGCAGAGTACGAGAGTCGATATGACTCCGATGGTGGACTTAGGATTCTTATTGATTACTTTCTTTATGTTTACCACCACGTTCAGTAAACCGAATGTAATGGATTTAGGGCTTCCGGCAAAACCAGACCCGAACGCACCTAAACCACCACCTACAGAAATTGATTTGTCCAACTCAATATCTCTGATATTGGGGAAAGACAACAGAATTTTCTATCACCAGCACGACCAGGCAGGACTAAATGAGCAAACTCTTATGGAAACCAGCTTTGACCGTGAAGGAATTAGAAAAGTAATAGAGCAGGCAAAAAACCGGGCAAAAGATAAAACTAAATTTACAGTGATTATTAAGCCTACGGACGATGCGGTATATAAAAATTTTGTAGACCTTCTTGATGAAATGGCAATTACCAAAAACGAAATATACGGGGTAACCGATATTAAGCCTTGGGAAAAGTCAGTGTATGAGAAGAAAGCAGGCGGAACATCAGCGCCGGCACCTGCAAATTAATTAACATTCTAATACATTTTTTTAAAATGGCAGATGAATTACAATACAATCAAAATCTAACCTTAGATGAAATTGTATTTGAAAACAGAAATAAGGAATACGGTGCCTACGATATAAGGCATGCGTATCCGAAGATTTTAACGAAATCTTTCATCATCGGAACAGTTCTTTTTCTTGTTTTGGCTTTGTCTCCGTTTATTTACATGACGATTAAAAGGCTTACAGCTCCTGATAAAACAGAAGTTAATGCTGAAATGGTAAATATTCTGGAAGACGAACCAATCGTTGAAGAAATCAAAGAAGAAGAACCACCGCCACTTCCACCGAAAGTAGAGGAAGAAAAGATTGAGGTTATTCAGAACGTAGTGCCGGAACCCGTGAAAGCGCCGAAAATAGAAACTCCGCCACCGCCGATTACCAAGCAGTTGGAAACTACAACAGGGTTGCAAAATCAGGAAGGGGTGAAAACACCGAGTTATACTCCGCCACCGCCACCGCCAAGTTCCGGTAAATCGACAACCGTGGAAGTGAAACCTCAGGTGAGCGAAACACAGGTGTATAGCGAAGTGGAACAGCTGGCAGAATTTCCGGGAGGTATCAATGCGTTCAGAAATAAAGTTCAGAGTAATTTTGATACTTCTGTAATGAATGGAGATGAAGGCGTAGTAAAAGGTGAAGTTACTTTCGTTGTAGAAAGAGACGGAAGCATCACTGACGTGAAAGCTACAGGGCCGAACAAAACCTTCAACGAAGAAGCAGTAAGAACTGTGAAATCGGTAAAGAATAAATGGGCTCCTGCAAAAATCAACGGTCAGACAGTGCGTTACAGATACCGCTTACCGCTTACCATGCAGTTTGAATATTAATTCTATTCAAAATATTTATAAAAGAGAGACACAAGCCCGTCTCTCTTTTATTTTTTTTCCTATTTTTGTAGCATGATGACATTCAACTGGCTGTCTCTTATCGCAGGGATTCTATATATTGTGGTAGGTATTGCAGTAATAGTATACAAATTTTTTGTTGTTTTCCTTGAACCCAACACCGCTTATGCACTTGGAGCTGTATTGATTTTATACGGTATTTTCCGGATAGCAAGAGCGGTTTCTAAACTAAAAGAAAACAGAAATGAATAAGTGGGTGATACTTTTAATAATGCTCGTTTTTTTTCTCGGATGTAAAAAAGAGAAAAAAGAATCGGGTACTTATTTCAAAGGAAAATTAACGGTTTTAACGGATGATTCCTTTAAAAGCGTTACAGAAGCATTGGCAGACGGCTATAGAATAAGCTATCCCGAATCTGAAATTACAATTAAAACCATCAAGGAAGATCTTGGTTTTTTAGAACTTCTCAACGGGAATGCGAAGATTATCGTAATGTCGAGAGACCTCAGTGAAAAAGAAATTGAGGAATACAAAAAACAAACGGATTTGGAATTTCAGCCCGCAAAATTTGGCGCAGATGCTGTTGCTTTTGTAGTGCCGGCGGACTCTCCGAAGCAATCCGTTTCTTTAGAAGAAATTAAAGAAGGACTGATGTCCGATGCCAAACCTTTTGTTTTTGACGGAACCAACTCGAGTAACCTCAATTTTGTCGCTCAGAAAATTGGAAAAAAGCCGTCAGAACTGAAATTTTCCATTATCAACGGAAACCGGAATGTCATTCAGGAACTCGGAAAATACCCAGGAAAAATCGGTGTGATAGGCTACAACACCATCAGCAGGCCTTATGATAAGGAATCTGAAAATCTCAGAAATAAAATTAAAGTGCTTCCTGTTACAGAAAATGGGAAAGCCTATGAAATTAATTCTGAAAATCTGCGTTTAATGCAGTATCCGTTTACAAGAATTTTATATTTTCTGGTAAACGAAGGAGGATTTGATATGGCGAGCGGATTTGTCCGCTATTCCTGCACCATGATTGGGCAGAAAATCGTTCAGAAAGAAGGATTACAGCCCTATAATATGTATGGCAGAGAAGTGCAGATGCGTTAATTTTTATTAAAAAATCTTCTGTTTTTGAGGATTTCTGTATTTTGGTCTGGAAATTGCCGATAAGTATTTAACATAATAGAATTTTAATTAACAATAAAATAAAGATAAGATGAAATTGACGAAAAAAATTGTTTTAGGGGCATCAGTAATTATACTTTCACATACTGCTTTCGGGCAGACAGTTCAGGAAGGAATTGCATATACCGACAGTCATAAATATGCCAAAGCAAAACAGGTATATTCTGATATGATAGCAAAATCGCCTGTTGCAGAAAATTACTTTTACTTAGGGAATACTTATCTTACACAGTTTGAACCGAATTTTGAACTCGCCGCCGAAAACTTTAATAAAGGAGCTGCCGCGGATAAAAAAGATTTTCTGAACAAAATCGGTTTGGCTTCCATCAAATTAGGAAAAGGAGATAAATCCGGAATTGCAGAGATTCAGAAAATCGTAGCAGAATCCAAAGAGAAAAATTCCGAAGTATTGTACCGTGCCGGAGAGGCGCTTACCCTGTTTGAAAAAACAAGCAACCCTGACCTCGCCGTAGATTATATTAATAAAGCCATTGAAAAAGCACCTAAAACAGGAGTTCCTGCTCATTATTATTATACACTGGGTGATGCTTACAGATTGAAACTAACCAACAACCCTCAGGTTGCAGGAGCTGCGATGTCCGCTTATGATAAAGCACTGGCAATAGCGAAAAACAAAGCATCTGTATATACCAGAATGGGAACATTGTGGATGGCAGCACAGCAGTGGCAGCAGGCAAGACAGAATATTGACAAAGCGATTGCCGCTGATGCCTCTTATGCCCCTGCATACAAAGCAAGTGCAGCTTATAACATCAAATACCAGCAGAACGTACTGGCAACTCAGGATTTGCTGAATTATGCCAAATATGCAGATGAAGATCCGTATACACAACTGGAAATTTCCAAACTGTTCTTCACCAATGAAGACTATGCAAATGCAAAAACAACATTGGATAAGATTTTTGATAAGGTAGATGATGCGATTAAGTATAAACTTCGTTCATACATTCAGTATTCCGAAGGAGAATATGCGCAGGCAAAAGAAAACATGGAAAAATTCACGGCACATGCAGATACTTCCAGAGTACAGTCGGGAGACAAAGGATTATTAGGACTGATAGATGCAGGTTTGGCTAAAACTGAAACCGATGCAGCCAAAAAATCCGCTCTGATTGCTGAATCCCAGAAAAATATCGCCATAGCCAAAAATGCAAAAGACGAAACCATGAAGTGGGACGAAGAATTAGCAAAAATTGCAGGCGGCGGCGGAGCTACACAGGCAGCTGCAGATGCAGGAGCAACCAACCCGGAAATCGAAGCACTGAAAAAACAGGTAGCATCAAATCCGCAGGATACCGATGCATTATTCAAACTGGCAACAGGCTATCAGAATGTGGAAAACTGGAACGGAGCCATCCTTACATGGCAGAAAATGATTAATCTCCTTCCGGATTGGGCACCAGCCTATTACAGCCAGGGATTGGCGTACCAGCAGGCAAAAAACAATGAATTGGCAAAAATTGCTTACGAAAAATATATTTCTAAAGTGAATCCTGCTGAATTAGAAGCAAACAGAGAATCCTTATCCTACGCATACTTTGCAGTAGCATATCTGGAAAAAGATTCCAACCTTGAAAAAGCGAAGCAGTACGCCGCCAAAGCCGTAGAACTGAATCCTGCGTATCAGGATGCGGTGAACCTCAATAAACAACTGAATCCGTAAAAAGCAGGTAATGTATACACATCCGGTTTTCGATAAGAAGACCGGATTTTTTGTTTAATTTTGCAGAATAAAATTACGTTATGAAAGTAGATATTCTGGCATTCGGAGCGCATCCCGACGATGTGGAATTAGGCTGTGGAGGAACTATCGCCAAATTAATTTCCGAAGGAAAAAAAGTAGCTATTGTTGACCTTACTCAAGGAGAACTCGGAACTAGAGGAACGAAAGAAACCCGAAAACAGGAAGCCGAAAACGCCTCTGAAATTTTAGGATTGGAGGCAAGAGAAAATCTGAAACTGAAAGACGGATTTTTGCAGAATACCGAAGAATATCAGATGGAAATTGTAAAAAAAATCAGAAAATACCAACCGGAAATCGTTCTGGCAAATGCAGTAGAAGACCGCCATCCCGACCACGCCAAAGCATCCAAACTCGTTTCCGATGCCTGTTTTCTTTCCGGTCTGATAAAGATTGAAACGGAAGAAAACGGAAAAATTCAGGAAGCATGGAGGCCGAAGCAAGTTTTTCATTACATACAATGGAAACATATTACGCCTGAGTTCGTTATTGATATTTCGGATTTTATGGATAAAAAAATAGAAGCCTGCATGGCGTACAAAACACAGTTTTACAATCCCGATTCCGAAGAGCCGGTAACGCCGATTGCTACCAAAGACTTTCTGGAAAGCCTTACTTATCGTGCTCAGGATTTGGGAAGGTTGTCGGGAGTAGCGTATGCGGAAGGTTTTACCTCAGAAAAAATGATTGCAATGAAAAATTTTGACGGAATAATTTTATAATTTCGTGAAAAATGCTATATTTGCACCCACAAAACGGTGATTGTAGCTCAGTTGGTTAGAGCGTCGGATTGTGGTTCCGAAGGTCGTGGGTTCGAGACCCATCATTCACCCCTAATAGGTCAAGTCGCTGAAAAGCGGCTTTTTTCGTGCGTAATATTTTGATACTTAAAATTATACCCGCTTACAAACGGGTTCGAGAATTCCAAAATAAAATCGGGGGTTTTTCGAGGCAATTCTCGAACCGCTATGTTGTATTTAGTGTAAGATTAAAATAATCAAAGAGTTACAAAAACAACGACTATTTCTGAAAATCCCGCCTTCTTCAAAACATATTTTCCTGTTATCTGTGTAAAGCTATTGCCCCTCATATTTCGGGAAGTCACTTGCTGATTGCTTCAATGCAATCCATTGGAAGAGCATTCTCCACGAAACAGTCAACCTTTCATCGTCCAAAGGCAAATCACAACAGCTGTCCGTATTTTCGTTTTTTTTCGGGATCACAACGTATTTATCATACCACAGAAAAACTTTAGCGAGCTTCTGTTCATCACATCGTAGCTGGATCAAATCCAATGCAGAAGTTTCTTAGTTTGTAAGCTCGTGATGATAGGAAAAAACAGAATAATTTTACACTGATGTCGTATGAAAAACCCGCATAAATTCAACACAAACAGGCAGGGGGAAAGAATTTTGTATTGATTTTCTGCTCTCTGTTTTTCAATTTTCGACTGTGTATTATTCTTTTATTTCTTACTATAATACACGATGACTAACGAAAAAACTATTGAAAACTTCTTAGAGGATTTGGTATTTGAGGACGACTTTTACGATGTGTATTACACAGATGAACTCTTAGAATGTGCTAAAGATTTTATTTGTGATTATGATATTACGATCAGGGAAGATTGTGATTACCGAAATGACCAAGACGAAAACGGAAACTATTATTGTGATATTACCTGAGAATGGGCTGATTCAAGAGTTGATATTTACTATTCAGAAATGTGGAAGAATGCTTACAAATTCCAATATTGGATTGAAGAAGCGATCAGCGACTTCTGATTTGATAAATCAAAAAAACTTACCGATATGTTTCAATGGGGACAATATCTTTATTACAAGAGATTAGCAGGATATATTTTGAATGAGTTGGCGGATTATGTGAATGAGGAGTTGTAGAAACTCCTTTTTTCATTTGGCTATATAAAATATTTTATATAACTTAGGCGTGTGAATTTGTAAAAAATCAATTTTTACTTCAATTCTTTTCTTTGTATGGTGAGTAGATTTCATATTTTATTTATGCACTATTGTAGTGCTATAAGTCTTGTGTAGACAAGACGAGTTCTTGTCGCGTATCTTATCATAAAATATAATATCAAATAAAAAGGTTGTTTTCTATTGAAAAATATATAAAATTCAGTTAATAAAATCTTTTTAATCAGATATTTATAAAAAATTGTATATTCGCAGACTTTAAATCAATTATTAAATTAACTATGAACAAGCCACAATCCCAAGTAAAAAGGAAAAGTTTTTTAGGTTTGTCCTCAAAGGAAGTAAAAACAGTAATGGCTAGTTATTCAAAAGAAGAGTTGCTGACTGTCTTAAAAACAGCAAAAGATAAATCGGAAAATATAAAAGCAAGAGAAGACATCTATGTTGAAAGAGTTCCTGATGAAATTCTGAAGAAACCTTTTGAGATTGTCAGATAGTTCTATTGTTTCAATATGCTTAAATCGGGTTTTAAATCAGATACTGTATATCTTTACAGCGAAAATAAAGACAAATTACTCAGAGTTCTAACTGATACTCAGCAGAAGTTTCAAGCATTTCAATCCATTTTAGAATATTTAGAAGCAGATGTTTTTTTAATTGAGGATAATTATGTAGATAAAGATTATCTTGAGGATTATACGAGTTTCTATGCAAGATGCCATTATCCTTATCATAGATTTTGCAAAAGGATTCACTTCTTCAAAAAGAAAGGAAACTTTTTTTTAACAGACGATTTATTAAAAAAATTATTTTATAAACGCCTGACACAAAAAGCAAAAGAGAATATACAACAATCTTATATAGGATTTATTGTTCTTAAACCTTCTAAAAATGATAATTTCATAGTTGGTAGGACATGTCTTGCACATTATAATGAAGATTCTAAAAGAAACCGAAAATATTATGCTACACGAGAATACTCTGCTAATCTTTATGGTATTCCACTGACCGTTAAAAGCATGGCTTTTCAGGAACAGGATGAAGCTGTTGCTGCGTGTGCTTCTATTGCGTTATGGTCAGCATTTAATATAACCGGAAAAAAATATCAGCATAGAATTCCTTCTCCATCTGAAGTAACAAATTTGGCTTTATCAGAAACGTCTTACCAAAATGGATTTCCAAATGAGGGGTTAACAGCTGAACAAATGGCAGTTGCTGTTTCTAAAATAAGATTAAAACCTCTTATTTTGCGTCCCATAGGAGATAGACATCTTAAAGCACAAATTTATGCTTATTTGCGAGCAGGAATTCCAATTATTTGTGGAATATCTCTGTACGATAAATATAAGAAACCACAGAAAGGTTCTTTCATTTCTCAAACCAAGAGTTTTCATGCTGTTACGATTAATGGATTTTCTTTTGAAGATGGAGTTTCAGATATAGCTTTTAGTGACCGTTTGAAATTAGTCTCTTCAAGAATGACAAAATTTTTTGTTCATGATGATCAACTTTGTCCTTTTGCAAGAATGAGCTTTGAAACGAAATATTCACAGGTGAATTCTAAACTCATTAAATTAATATCTACAAGTTGGTCTTCTCAAAATGGAAGATTAAACAAATCTCTTCAAACTAAATTAGAGGATAATAAAATAGCAAAAGTAGATTCATTAATTATCCCTTTATATCATAAAATTCGTATTGCTTATACTGATATTTTAGAAAATGTTCAAAAATTCGCTACCGAAATGGATGAATTTTTGCGATCTTTTTATGAAAAAATCAATCACACATATATTCCTTATGAATGGGATATATTTTTAAGTGAGGTTAACGATTTAAAAAGAGATATATTAGAACAACCTCAATTGGAGCATAAAGAAACAATACTGAAAAAAGGATTTGCAAAATACTTGTGGAGGGCACAAGCTGTTTATATTGAGAAAAAAGAAGAAATTAAAGACATAACAATAACAGAAGGTATTAATGATACTGATACGATAGAATTTGAATACAATAAAAATATCTTATTTGAATTAGTTTTTGATGCTACTGATTCCAAGAAAAAGGGATTAATCAAAGAACTAATTTTTTATGATAAGGATATCAGTACTATATATTATTCCTTTACTAATATTAAAAAACAAAATAATATACTATGAATCAAGAACAGACAACATTTCTTATCGCTACAGTCAGAGATGCATTAAGTGCATCCCAACAAAAAAAGTATACCACAGCTTTAAATCATTTGGAAGATAGATTTAGTTCAGTTGAACAATATACATCTCCAGATGATTTTATTGTAGAGTGCGTTGAGAGCTTTTATGAAGGCAATGCTGAATCTGAATTTTCGGATGAACGTTACAAAGGGCTGAATTTAGAAGATATTATGTCTTCTATAAATGATATTGCAAGAGATTTTAAAATTGCATTATGTGATATTTTGAAAAAAAATCCTGACACTGATTTAGTTAATACTACAGGAGATATTTGGAAAGAAAGTGTAAAAATGATTATAGGAAAACTTGTTGAAACATATACAGGTATACCCGATCAAATGACTATTATTATGTTTAGTGCTGCGGTAGTATACTGTATCAGTCATACAATTACAAATATATGTGCATAAATTTAATCCCTGTCCAGAAAGGCAGGGATTTTTATTATACGAGAACTTCTTTCTGAGTCTGTTTCATTTCTATTATCCTCAACAAACTCAACTTCCTCTCCCTAAAAAGTATCATTTCAATAGTATCCTCAATAGTTGGAGTAGAAAAATACCGTCCGTGATATACCAGTTTATCACAGAACAAGGTTTGAATAATTTTTCGTTTAATTTCGGCATTTCCTTTTCGGTATATGACATCCACACCTTGCAGAAACGAAATCCCTTCCTTAAGGTGCTTGTCGAAGAATCGCTCCTTATGTTTTACTTCTTGAAGTTCCATTTTAATTTCAGCAAGTCGGCTGTCAATTCTCTGTTTCATCGAATTAAAAGTTGACACATCAATCTGTTTTTCGAAGAACGAATCTTCCGCCATCTCCAGCCTTTTAAACAGATTATCCTTTTCCCGATGAAGCGAACTGATAATGGTTTGTTTATCCTCATTCCGATCGGAGAACCGTTCCGCCAATATGGATTTATAGACGGCTTTCTGGTCTTCCTCAATATTCATTTCGGACAGGAGGTTTTCAAATAACGCATTTACTTCCCGTGCTTTGTGACGGGTTTTACAATATTTATCACAATGATAATAGAAGTAAGTATTTTTACCTTCTCGTCCCTTGCTTCCTGAACCTGTTAGTGTCTTTCCGCATTTGGGACAAACCAGAAAACCACGTAATGGAAGTGCTTCATCTATTTCGGTAATGGTTCTGAATTTTGGGTTATATTTTCCTTGTCGAATGAGTTGAACCTGCTCAAAAAGTTCCCAGCTGATAATGGCAGGATGAAGCCCCTCTACCATCATTTCTTCTTCTTTTTTATAGGGCTTTATAACAATTTTTCCTGCATAAGTAGGGTTTTTCAACATTGATAAAAATCCGTTTCTTGATGTTTTTAATCCTTTCTTCAGGTAAATTTTTCTGAGCTCTTCAGCAGAATAGATGGCTTTTGCATAATCTCTGAACGCTCCCTCAATCAATGGAGCAATAACAGGATCAGGCGTGAGCGTTGATTTTCCGTTCTCAGTTCTTGCATTCAGATAACCTTTGGGAGCATGGGTTGGGAAACTTCCTTCCTTTTGTGCTCTTCGTATTCCCTCAATTGTTCGTATGCTATTTTTTAGATTTTCTACTTCAGGAATGGATAAATAAACAGCTAATAAGACTTGTGAATCGGGTTGTGTAAGATCCAGTGGTTGGTCTATGGAATTGACTTCAATTCCCATTTCCCGAAACCTCCTAATCATTGTATAAGAGTGTTCCGTATTTCTACTAAATCGATCCCATTTTGTAAAGAGCAGGGTATCTACTTTTTTATGATTGGACTGAACATAGCGGAGGAGTTTTTGAAATTCGGGACGGGAAGAGAAATTTTTCCCTGAAAAATCTTCTTCAAAATGTTTGAGAATACGCAGACCTTTTTGATGGCAGTAATTTTCGAGATGTTCTTTCTGATGTCTCAAACTATATCCTTTTTGAGCCTGTTCATCAGTTGAAACCCGTGTGTAAATAATGACGTTTTCCATCAGTCCTTTTTCATTTTTTTTGAGCTTGAATTTCCGTTATGAAGCAGGTATTCAATTTCTGCTAACTGCTTCAATTTTATCCGAATATTACCCATCACTTTCTCTGAAAAAACAGGGTGCTTTTTCGCTTGGTTTTGGGCAGTATTTTGGGGTGGAAATTTCATTAAACTTAACACAATTTATGTTGATAAAGAAGTGGATTTTCAAACTTTAAGAGAACTTTAGCACTATGGAAAATAAGTGTGATTTTGGCAGGAATTAGGCTGATTTTAAAAATTTTTTAGGCGGTGTGCAGGATTGCAATATGACCGTCCTAACGTCCTTACATATTGCGATCCTGTTTAGGGAAGTGTCCCTAAAAACCCTCGCACCCTACTGAATATTGCACTTGTTTTAAAGTCTGTTTTTTCGTTCTCTTTGCTGTTCATTTTCTTTGATGTTGCGGAGCAGTTCCATTCGTCTAATGAGGTCAGGATTTTGCTCCAATTGCTGTAAAATTTCTGAGTTATATCCAAGTGTTTTGAACCTGAATTTTCGGTTGTTCTGAACACCTGTAAATTTTCCGTTTCGGGAATACAGCGTCAGTCCTTTTTGCTGTAATTTTTGATAAAATTCCTGTTCGGATTTCACTACCTTAAAAACTTCTTCCATCACTTTTAAGATGTGTTGCTTTTCGGAAATTTCTCCTCCGTCTTCCATTATGGTTTCCGAATCCTTTTTGCGTTCCTTTTTGGGAACACGGGATTTTTCGTGGCGGATTTTGGAGAGTGTTAGTTCAGGGAACACCTCTTGTTGATACTTCTCCATTTCCAATTTCACTTTATTTTGAAAATCATCTTTGGAAATCCGAATTGATTTCCCCGTTTTGTATTCCACACCGCTGAAAACAATGTGTAAATGCGTATGGTGTTTTTCGTTTCTGTGAACCGTAGCTACAGCAATGGACTTTGGAGCACGAAGAGAAAGATATTTTAATGTAATCTGATGCAGTTTTTCGTTGCTAAGTCTTTCTGCATCTTTTGGATGAAATGAGAGTATATCCATATATAACACTACATTATTTTTTCTTCTGTTCAATCGAAACTGTTCATTATTATAGAACTGTTTTTGCAATTCTTCAACAGATAAGTCTTTGCTTTTGATGAATTTGGTAAGTTCAAATCCGTTATTCCTTTCGTTTTCACGAAAGATATAATTCAGTACAGTAGAGAAACTTCTTGTGGTTTTATAAGATTTACTTTTAATGATCATTTGCTATGTTTTTAAAATTGAGTTTCTAATAATTGTTGCAGATATAGAATATGCTGTTCCAGCTTTCCGATTTGATGTTGGTCGACAAACCGTCTTTGGTAAATCAGGCTTTCGAGATAATCAATTAAAAGGAATAACTGCTGTTCTATTTGGTTGAGAGCTTGTTTATCAATGGTATTGTTTTGAAGCAGAGAAGTATCTTCAAGATGATCCTGCAACAATTTTTTGATATACGCACTTACGGATTGTTTGGCTTGTAATCTTCTACGTAACAGTTCCAGTTCTTCTTTGGTCAGAGAGAGGGTAATTTCTTTATGCTTTCTGCGTTGGGTTTGTTTGAGCCGGGTGTTATAACTTCGCCAATACGTTTTTTTAGCCTGAATAATCTCTTCGGTGTCAGGAGTTCTGTTTCTGAAGAGATCGTCCAGATAATCGTGCAGGCTTTTATATGTCCACGGTTCAGGGTGCATAGGAAATTATCTGTCAATGTCTTGTTCTTTAATCAATTCTTTGAATCGTATTTCTTTGAAAAATCGGTCTCGTTCGATTCTTAATTTCGGAAGAAGCAATGGCAGTTCTTCCAATTCTTTAATAGAAAATGTTCCCCATTCATCAAATGCCAATCCTGTGACATAACCGAAGCATATCTGGGTTTCAGGATCATATTCTGTAGCATACCAAGTTCCTGAACCACAAGGGTCAAAAAATTTAGCGATGATAAGAGGGTCAGGATTGTTCAATTGCTCGCCAACCTTAGCAAAGCGTTTTTCCAGTTCTTTTGTAATTAATTTCATTGTGATTGTATTTAGGTTATTAAAAATTATCGTTCGTGTTCCTGATCTTTGTTCTGTTGCTTATTTTTTGATTTTTCCAGCAACTTTTGATTTTCTTTTGTGAACCGGATAATGTTATGTTCTAGTGAAGACCAACTTTGAAACATTTTGTCAAATTGTTCCCTTGATATATCATTTTTGAAAGCAATTTCCCATAGTGCTTCCTGATCAAATATTTCCCGATTGTTATTATACCACTCATAGAAAAATGATGTTGAGAGATAATTCTCTTTACAGAGCGAAGAGAATTGTTCTACATTTTTAGTAAGTATTTTCCATTGCATCTTATCGTAAGATGTTGTACACAAACGTTGTTCTCTACAAATAAGGACTACATATTGTTGCAAAATTCTTTGTAATTCGGATTTTTTCATTTTTATCAATTTTAGGTTTGCTATAATTCAAGCTCATTGTTATGTTTGTTGTTTTGTATCTTCTCTTGCAACTTTTCTTTTCGGAACTCCAAAAACTGTTTTTCAAAAACAAACCAGCTGAAGCAGATGTTTCCCAGCTGTTTTTTGGAAACGCCTTGTTTTTGGTATCCTTTGTTCCAAAGAAGTTCCGCCACTTCATCCTTTGTTAAAGAAGGAGTAAGTTCCCTCACTTTATCCCAGACATAAGGAAAAGAAAGCAATATTGAATTTTGCTGACATTGAGAGGCAAACGAGTCCAGTCTTTCTAAAAGAATATCGCATTGCTTCTCAGAATAGTCCAACCGTAATTTTCTCTTAAAATCCTTCCTTGAAATCGATGTCAGATAATCCAGCAGTAGTATTCTCACTTCGTGTTGTTCGCTTTGCACTGAGTTTGTATTTACTGGTTAGCGGTAAGGCGTTAAATCTAAATATCTGACACGGTAGTTTTCGGGTGGTCTTCTTCTTGCAGGTGGGAGTGAAAGTTTCCGTAAAAGGTCTCCCTGTCGGAATGCAGGCGTAATGGGAACTTTGAGCGGTTTCTCTCCTGATGGGATAACCAGAATCTCATCTTTCATCTCCCGAATTTCCGAAGCCGTCATCAGAGGTCGCTGACGAATGCCTCCCGTTGCCTTGTCCTTATATTCAAACGCGCCTAAAACTCGTTCAAGGTTATAACATTCATCGGTCAGACCGCCGTAATAGCATTTTACGTTGCAATTATTGAGAATATTTTTGGCTTTTTCTCCGTATTTGCTCAATAATGCTTCCGACTGTAAAATAATCTGTTGCGGTATCTTAAACTTTCTTGAATTTGAGATGATGGTTGAATAATCGGAAATAGCCGTCAAAGTGTCAAACTCATCGAGAATCATAAAAATATCCAACTCTCTGTCTGAAGGCAGGTAAGAAAAAGCAAATTTGTAGAATTGCTGAAAAAACAAGCTCACTATTGCAGAGTAATACTTTATATCTCCAACCGGCACGTGAACAAACAAGGCAGTAGGATTTCTTCGGAAATCTTCAAAACGAATCGTTGTCCTTGAAGTAATATCACAAAGAAGAGGATCTTCGCCGATGAAGGATAGAGAAGCCAACGCTGTTGCTACGACAGATTTTCGTGTATTTTCCGAAGAACCTGATAAACTGCGGAATTTTCGGAATACGTCCTCACTTCCTTTGGTGGCTACGAGATTTTCGATCACAAAAGGATTGGCTTGATATTCCAAGATCAGACGATAAACATTGGCTAAATTCTGAAATTCGTAAGACTCCGATTCCATTAAAAACTGAATAAAAAGAACAATACAGTCTTCGCCTGAAATAGTAAAGAAATCTTCTTTGTCATTGGTTGCAGAGATAAGAGTTTTAGCAATCTTTCTCATTTGGGTCAGATTGCCTCTGCAACCATCCAAAGGATTAAAATACACTCCGGTTTTATTTCCGAAATCGAGAATATGACAGGTGTATCTTGCCGATTCCAGATAAGGAATGGTTTGGCTTAATTCTCCTGACGGATCATTTACAATAATAGAATTTCTGCCTTTCGCATTCAATAAAAACGGAAACACCGAAACCTGACTTTTCCCTTTGCCAGAGGGAGCTACGGCAAGGCAGTTATCCCTACTTTTAGCTAAGGTCAAGAAACGTTTTCCGTCAATGCAAAATCCTTGCTCGTTGGAAAACATCAGCTTGGAAGCATCTCCGAAAGAAGCACTCAAAGAATGGTCTTTTCCGAATATAAAGTCAGCGATTTTCTTTCCTTCGGGAGAACTGCTGATCTGCTTTTTAAGCTGATTTAAAAGGAATTTCCGTATCATGGTCGTAAGCGGTTTAGGATTTCATCAAGCGATGAAATAAAAAATTCACAAATGGTATGCACGAGCTTAAAGCATGAGTAAATAATAGCAAGGATAAATTTCAGTACGGAAATAATCAGACTTCCGATGGTTGAAAAAATAAGTTTGAAAGTTGGGTTCATAGCGGTTTGAGAAGATTGAGGGTTAATGTTTGTCGTTTCAGTAGTATCTGCGGTTGAAGAACCGGAGGAGCTTGTTCTCCTCCTTGTTCTTGTACCTGAGTTGGTTTGTCCATTGTTATTGGTTGTCATTTGATTTACGGTTGATTGTTGATTGTTGTTGGTTGTCGGCTACATTGTTGCACTTGTGATGAAGTTTACCATTACAGTCGGGGCAATCGTAGTCGTAGCCGTTGATTATCAGTTCGGCATCGGCTTTCTGCCAGTATGGAATGAAGTTGTGAGCCGTCATTCCTAAATGTTCATAGGCATTATCAAAAAGTTTGTTTCCGCCAAGAGGGTGTGCTTTGAACTGAAAGAAGTTGGGAACTGTTCCATCGTCCATTTTCATCTGCTCCCAAAATAATTCATACTCTTTATTATCTTCCAGTTCCTTGCCTCCCCAAGTTCCAAAGATATTTCGTGGTATTTTATTTTTGAAATCTCGATGAAGGATAGCAAGGCTGGTTATACCGATAAAACTGTCCAAAAGCTGTGAATGAAAAATGGTGTTAGAATTTGAGCTTGCTTTTACCACTTCTTTTTCGTTGGCGATATATCTGGAAGAACACGCACATCGGAAGCAGGCTGTTGTAAAGTCCGGAACCTGAAAGAATAATTCACAGGTTCTGCTTTGTTCATACCAACCAGCCCAAATTGCAGGTTTGTTGTATTCGAGGGCAAGGAGATTGCCGTATGCTTGTGCATGGAAATCATCGGTGAGGAATAACAGTAAATCTGCTTCGGAGAAAATTTGGTCGATTTCTTTCTTTTTGATGTAGAAGAGATTTTTTCTTAATCCTGCGTATTGTATGTCAGTATTGATACTTTTTACTTCTACTCCCAAAGCATCTACTTTGAATTTTCCGATGTCGGATTGTTTATAACCCTGTCTGACAACGTTACTAGGATCAACCCTATCGAAATCAATAACAGTGAGTTTTCCGATTCCTGTTCTTGCTAAAGAAGTCACTAACGAATAGCTTCCTCCAGCACCTATTACTACGATATGTGAGTTTCTGATAATATCCATATCTACACTAGATTCAATTCTTGAATAGTCCATAATTAAAATGTTATAAGGTTTTTAGTGATGATAAAATAGATGAGGGTAAGCACTAAGGCACTTAATCCAAACATGAAGACGATGAAATTCCAAAACAACAGTGCAATGATCACGAGTCTGGAAATAAGTAATTGTTCCTTTTCAGCAGAGGCGTTTGCTGTTATATTCTGACGGATGGCAACCAACAATTGTTTTCTGTTTTCGACAACACTCCGGTCAGGTTTCTGAATGTTTTCATCTTTTTGGATATATTCCTCATAATCATTGGGCAGTATTTCCAGTTCCAATTCCTCAATTGTACCATCTTTGTAAAAGACATAAGGGAACATATGAAATTCTGTTTCTCTGCCCGAAAAGACAATCGGTGTAAAAAGAAAATCTACATCAGTAGCTTTGTTAAGTATTCCTGCGAAATATTCCTTATCAGGATTGGACAGCCTAGAAGCTCCAAAAGGGTGGCTATGAATAATACCTAACAATTCTTTGCCCTCATTTTTGAATTTTTTGATAATCGGGTTGAGAAACTCGACATTCAAAGAGTAGGTAGAACCGCTTGTTTTGGCAAATTCGTCATAAACGAAGTCGGTAATAACTCCGTCCTTTCCTAGCAGTATGCCTCCCTGTTCAGGAGCTTTACTTCCAATTTTTTTGATGATGTTTTGGTGGGCATCGGTGGTAATTCTGAATTTTTTCATTTTGTAAGTATTTAAAAGTTGATTTTAGTTTCTGTTAGTAAGTTGATCATCAATGGTAATTCCGGTTCTGATATACGTCGATGTTAATTCTGCCCATTGCATAGAGAAGTTTTTGGCTCGCTCCAATGTTTCAGGTTCTTTACCGGAGGTAAAACAGATTTTTCTGTCAATGGGAGATTCATCACAAGGCAACCAATGTGCGATTGAAGGAAGGTCACTTCTACCATTGTAGCTTGGGTGACTATGAATAGCGATGTCATAATAACCTTCAGGCTGGTATTCATAGGAGAAGGCAAAGATTGCTTTTCCGTCTTTGGTTTTGTACTGATAGATTTGGGAGCTGTACAATGTTCCTGATGTCAGTAAAATTGTTGATTTTGTTGTTTTCATTTTTTGAAATTTTAAAATGTTGATTGTTTTAAATTTTTGTTTTAAAAGGAACAGGCTTTTACCCCTGTTCCTGAAAATCTGTCGGAAGAGCTACTGTACTTCACTCCGTTTCCGTTGCGTGGATTAAACGTGTAATACGCCTGGTTCTAAGGCATCCACGCCTTTTTTGTTTGTCTTTTTCATAAAAATTGAAAAATTTTGGTTAGATATTTTACTTCTCCTTTTTAAAGGATTCAAAGGAATAAACCGTTTTTACATTCTGTTGTAAATTGTTGAAAGATTCAACAGTTTTTGGCTCAGATATTCTGAAGATTTCCCCAATATTTTGTTGATGAGTAATGCTTCATTACGATAATATTCTTTGTAGTCTCTTGACCATTTGTGGTCGGTAAGCAGTAGGGTCTGATAAAGATTGGCGACGCGATCAGCGAGTTTTACTATCCAAACCTCTTTAGGTTGTGCAATAATTTGTTGCAGAGAATTTTTAATTTGCTCATTTTTTGGTAGTGTTTTGTCTTTCGTCAGAGCTGAAACAGCGTTGCCGATGTCACGACCAAAAATCTTGTAGATATCGTCAATCGTTGCTGAAGTATCTTCCGCAGAATCGTGTAGATAAGCAGTAGAAAGCAATATCCCTTCATTGAGTGAAGCATCGTGCTGAAATGCCTGTCTACTTAATTCGGCTACCGTTTCCAGATGTGTGGTATATTTTCTGCCACAGGGAAAGTAATGATTGGAATGTGCATCGAAAGCGAAGTCTTTTGCTTGTTGAATAAGCTGTTTTGGTGTGGTAATAATTTTTTCCATTACAAAAGGGTTTTTGAGTTATTAAACTTTTCAAACCTTTAGAAAAAAATCATTTGACTTTTGGGGTACTCTTTGCTATTATGTAATAGCAAAAGATATTTTTTTCCAAAGGGTTTTATCTTTTGCACCTTAGGAAGTTGCGTCAACAACTTTCCTAAAAGGGTACTTCCGATTTCGGGGGTATCTTTTTCAGAATTCCGAAATTTTCCGTTTGAAATACAGGACAAAATTAGATTGAGGAAAAAAGGTAGGCTATGAATTACTGCATTGGGATTGCATCACAACTGCATCGATATATTAACAGTTTTGTTTTCAGTAATTTATGTTTTAATGAAATATTAGTACATTTGAAAAAAAACACACTATGAGTATTCAATTGTTGAGAGATAATGTCTATAAAAAATGTAAAGCTAAGCTCATTGATTATGATAAATTGGAGGAGGCAAATAAAACCCAAATTCACAATGTAATTAGAGAGGGATTTGCATTAGAATTTAAAAAAATAATAAAGTCATTTGTTGGACAGCTTGTAGAACTTAAAGAAGAAGAAAAAAAGGAAGAGTTTACCTTAGAATTTAGGAAGCAGTTTTCAGGAAAGTTTCAAAAGATATTTAAACATAATATAAATTACTCGGAGGAGTATAAAGAAGAATGTGTAATAAATTGTGAGGTTAAAGATTTTCGTACGACAAGAAGTTTTCTATTTGAGAATAATAATGATTTAGATGACAAATCATTAGATTTTTATAGTATATTTTTAGGTAGATTGGGATGGAAGAATTGGATGGAAGAATTTAGTCCCGCTGATTTTATCATTAGCAGTGAACACAACAATACAGACAATTCAATCGTTCAGCGTTATGAAATAAAAAATTTACCAAAAGAATTAAATAGTATTCCTGTATTCGATGCTGAAAATTATGTTCCGAGAGTTGGACTACTTGAAAAACTTTCAGAACATATTTCTACGGGTTCACGTAAAATTATTCTCTCGGGAATATCAGGATTAGGGAAAACGTTTATAGCAAAACATTTTGTATATCACTATTATGATACCTTTAACCACATTGCATGGCTTAATTGTGGAAGTGGAATTCTGAATGCTTTAACACAAGAAAAGGGTGTTGAATTATTAGATAATTTAGGTTTGATCCACGAATACCAATCCTTTTTGCAAGGGGAAATAAAAGAAGAAGAACTTCTTTCCTTGACTCTTAACCGATTAAAAAAGGCAGAAGGAAATAATTTGTTGGTATTAGATAATATTGATGAGAGCATATATGATTTTGAAGATGCAATCGAATTATCAAAGAATTGGAAAATAATCGGAACATCCCAACAAATCCTTAATGGTTTCCTTCATTTTCCTATTCCTGATTTTTCTGAAAATGCAATAGAATTATTTTATAAATTCTACGAAATAGAAAAGGATGACGACAATTTAGTCCGGGTTCTTTCAGTTATCGAATATCATACATTGGCAATCGAATTATTGGCAAAAACAGCACAACAAAGAGGACTAAGAATAATCGAATTAGTGAATCGATTTATAGAAAATGGGGTTGATGTTGTTGAAAAAGCTAAAATAATTACAGGACACAGTAAAGAAAGAAAACTCAAAATTGAGAATATCGAAGAGTATATCCATATTATTTTTGATACCTCTTCTTTAGATGAAACCGAATGTAAAATCCTGCTTAATCTCGCTTTATTACAGGAAGAACCAATCCCAATACTTTTTTTTGAAGAAATTCTTTTAATGGGTAAGCCTGATAAGAAAAGTGAAGATTTGTTACATCATTGTATCAGTAATTTACAGAACAAAGGTTGGTTATATAAAGAAAATACTGCTATCCGCTTACATAATCTGACAAAAGAGGTTATCATAAAAAGATTAGGTTCTCAAATATATCTTTTTAAAGATACAGTTGCTTATTTAACACATAAAGTTAGCTACAGCGAATTTGATAATTATGTGGAAAGACTGCCGTATCTGTCTTTTTGTGAAAATGTAATCAAGAATGTCGGAAATGTAATTTATGAAATAGATATACTAAAAAATAAGATTTCCAATTTATATTTTGATTTAGGGCTGTACCATAAATCATTTGAATATTTCACTTTTTTTCAGGTTGAAGGACATAATGAGCCTATGCTTTACCTGCAAAGCCTTCAGGAATTTGGGAGAAGGCTTTATGGATTAAGAAAATATGACGATGCGATACATTATTATTCAAAAACTTTGGATTATCTCAATGGAAAAGCCGGAGAAAAAAATATAAGAGAAATTGAGAGTGAATTTCTAAAATTTTGTGAAACAAACATTCTGCCTGAAAATGGTGAAAATGATTCGTTAGTCTCCTTTCCTTTATTGGTAAAGTTTAAAATAACTACTTATGGTCATGCATTGAACGATCTGGGGTTGATTTTTAGGATAAAAGGTAATACGGATGATTCACTGAAGATATGCAATATGGCGGTACATCATCGCCAGATATTGATTAAAGGAATAGAAATTTACCTAAATAAAAATTTTGAACCCTCTGTTTTTGATGAGAATGATTTAAATGAAGCACAGCTTAATTATGCAAAAGCACTTAATGGCTTAGCTCTCACTTTCCAATCCAACAAGAATTATAATGAAGCCCGTAAATATTTTGAGATGTCATTGAAGATTCGTGAAGAATTATTTAATACTGAACATCCGAATTTGTCTCCGATTTATTATAACTTATCCAGATTGTTTTTAGAAATGAGAGATTTGGAAAATGCAAAGAAATATATATTACTTGATATAAAAGCTTGTGAATCATTGCCTCCGAATCACCCTGAAAAAATACAGGCACACAATAATTTTTTAGAATATCATTCATTATCATACAAACATAAGAATCCCGTAATAACACGTTTCATATCTTTGATGGAGCAAAAAATAGTGCAAAAGATTGAGATCGCATTTAATAAGATCGGAAAAAGAAATATTCAAGAAGGAAAATATTATACGGATTTATTGGACTATTATTACACTATTGCGAAAGAATATAAACTGTTTGAATTTTCTGAAAAAGCACTCGGTTATTTTAAAAAAGACCTTGCCATAAAGCAAAGTGTGCTGGAGGAAGGAGATATACAACTTGCAGGAGCACATCTCAATATTGCAGATTGTCTATTTAAAATTTCACAATATGATGAAACCGTATTGTATGCTGATAAAGCAAAAGAAATATATAGAAAACACTTTCAGGAAGATAACCCACATATAAAGTATTGTAATCAAATAAGAAATTCTGCACTAAAATATATTTATTTATCAGGGAATCACGATGTTCTCAAACAGGATATAGTCAGAACTTTATTTCCAATTATCGTGCTTCCAAACGATTTGGATATTTCAGATGAAACGAAACTAAAAAGTGAATTGGTCGATTTATTAGTATCCGAAAATAAAAATATTGATGAGCAAATTTTAAAATATTTACCAAAAAATGACGGACAGGAACTGATGTATGAAAAGTTGAAGGAATACTATGATACTTTGACTGATATTTTTTCCAAGTATGAGTTATGGAAGAAAGCTATAATTTTTAGATTGAAAAAACTCTATGTACAAGAGAAACTTATAAAAAACGAAGAACCATTATTTATCGGTCTGACTAACTTTAGTCTGAGTCTGTTTTATTATTCTGATAGTCAATACGAATTGGCATTGCATCATAATAAAATTGCTACAAAAATATACAGTTATTGTGTGGAAGAAAAAGACCCTCGCTTTGACAATAATATTTTGAAGAAATGGTTACAAGATTCATTATCCAATCAAAAAACAATTGAAGAAGAACTTGGTAAATTTAGGAAATAACTTAATTTTTTTTATGCGCTAATTCTCTTAAAATATTTGACAAATACTTAAAAATCATTAATATACAGATGTGAAATGTTTTTTTATTTTATGTAGTAATACTTATGGCACAAATAGATTGCATAGACTGAAGATGGACTCCTTCCCGTTTTGACGAATTATCTGGGGGACTTAGAAGCTGAGAACTCTCTGCTGAAGAACAAAAGGAGCTTTTTGAGTACCTTGAAAGAAAGTTCTTTGATTCTAAAGAACGAAACCCTGTCCATAAAGAAAAAGAGGCAGTTCTCACTTCATTATCAAAAGAAATAATAATTCTGATGGAAAATGAAAAAGAGGAAAAACAGGAATAATGAGGTAGCTTTTCAGGTGAACTCACAAAAATTTCATTGAATAAGCCGAGAATCGTATAACGGTAGGGTATTGAAAAATTTTTAACTGATATGTATTTGCATATCGGTTTTTTATGGTTCGAAAAAACTATTGATTATGTCTTAAATATCTTAAATCATCTAACCCCAAAAAGTAAAGTCCATCTCGCAAAATTAATTACAAAAAACTTGCAAAGGAAGAAAAACAGAGTATACTTTCAATGTGTCATCGCTCGTGGTGAGTGGTACATATAAAATAACCATAAGATACAAACTCAGGAATCAGGTGATACTTTCCCGAGTTTTTTTGTGGTCTTTTTTACAATTTTATCTCTGTTTTATTTACACTTTATTTGCAATTTAAAAGCAAGATAGAAAAAACAAAAAAAGAGCCTGTTAAAGCTCTCCGTATTTTGATCTGTATTTTTCAAGTTCTTTTTTCTGCTGTTTCATTATTTCTTCTAACAGCTCTATTTTATCCTCGTACAGTTTTTTGATAAGTTCGGTGTCATTTTCATTAATGTAAATACCGTTATAGTTATTATCTCCCTCAACATTTCCTACACTATTAAAATATTTCTGACTGTCAAAAGCCTTAATATCTTCAGGCTTCACTTCCAAGACCTCTGCTATCTGCAATAATTTTTCTTTGGATATTTTGGTTTCTCCGTTCTCCAATCTGCTGTAAGCTGCCTGAGAAATATCCAGTTTCTCTGCCACATATTCCTGTGTAAGATTTTTGAGTTCTCTAATATTCTTGATCTTGTTGCCTATCATAGCGTATAAATTATACGGAGTGAGTTATATATTATACGCTTCAAAGATAATAAAATCAGCAATATGTACCTATTTTGGCATCAAAAAATTATGAAAATTGTTTCATCTGAAAAATCTACACTAAATAGTTTACCTGGTGTGGTAAATAGTTTGGTGTGTTCACATACAAAATGCGACAGTTTACCCTTTTTTGGGTTTTTGTTGCTTGGTAATGAGGATGATAACAAATAATTTTGACTTCATTTTCTCTTGCATTTTGAAGAAAAAATGATATAGTAATAATTAGATGAATTTTGATTTTATATCATACATACACAACTTATGGGAAAACTTAACAATTTGATGACAGGAGCGATGGTCGTAGGAGCTGTTGCAATGGGTAAAGCACAGCAAACTCTACAAAAGGTAACAGCAGGCACTAATCAGACAGTAGTAGAACTCTTCCAAGTCCGTAACGGAAATAATGTTAATAATGTAGTTGGTTCAGCTGGATATGATCAGGGAATGTCTGATGTTAGTGGTGCAGCTATTCAGTATTTAGAATCTACTGGAAAAGTATATACTCAATCAAATGCTACAAACGAAACACCCTCAGCATATCCTGTAGAGCAAATCGGGAACGGGAATTTTGAATTAGCAACCCCTCAACCATATGGAACGAATAAGGCTACAAAAAAATTCAACTGGAAAGATGAAAATGGAAATCCATTATCTACGTCTCAATTTTCACTTCGTCAAGAAGATACAGATCGTGATGCTGTAGAGGATGGTAATACTAATATTGATATGCTCCATACTAAATGGATACTGCCTCATACGTTCGACAATGGGCTCGCTCTTCCTGTAGGGCTTCATATGATATTGATATCTCGTGAAGGCTGGAAACAGCCTAATGGAGGTTCTCATCCAACAAAGCGTATTGGTTTCAGATGGGATGGTGGTGCTTGGGTACAGCAAGCAATTGATCCAGAAGGAAATCCTTATGATACTCTTCAGAATGCAACTTTAGGAATTAATGATATTGATGTAAAAAAGAACAAAGGTGTAGCTTATCCAAACCCAACGAATGATACTGTTCATCTTAATGATGGAGATACTGCCTCCAATGAATCGTTTGAGTATGTGATCTATGATGCTACAGGTCGCCAAGTAGGTGCTGGTAAAGCAAGAGAAGACCAACCTATTAGCTTAGGAAAAAATAATAATGGAATGTATCTTATCAATGCTAAATATACTGATGGAGATACTACAAGTCATAGAGTAATTAAAAAATAATAGGAAAGGCTTCTTTCAACCTTATTGTTGAAGAAGTTTTTTTCCAATTAAAAATGCAATTGATTAAAATATTGTAAAAACAAGCCGAAAATTTAAGAAACACGGAAGCCGAAAAGTGAAGAGAGTAGGCACTAACTTTCTAAATTTACACCAATGGAAAAAGTAAATTTTACAGAAAAATTGTCTGAATTAAGACAGACTCTAACCAACTTACGAATTGAGCACAAAGGTTGCCCAAAAGCGTTTGATCCAAGAGGTTGGAATAAACATTAAGAATGAAGAGGCTACTAAGCCTCTTCAATTTTTCCCTATTTAAAATTGAAAAAAATGAAATTGAAAAGCCGTCCATTTAGTTTATTAGTTATTCAGCCGACGTCATTTTGTAATATCAATTGTGATTATTGCTATTTGAGTACGGCTCATAGAAATAGTAAGGGTATTATGTCACTTGAAATAGTTGAGCAAATTTTTATCAAACTTTTTGATAATAAATTAGACGAAACTATTAATAATACACTTGTTGTGTGGCATTCGGGAGAACCATTAACTGTTAACATAGAATTTTATAGAAAGACAACGGAAATTATAGAGAAGTATCGACCTAAAGATTGGAATATACGACAAGAAATTTTAACAAATGGAATTCTGATAAATGATGAGTGGTGCAATCTGTTTAAAGAATATGATTATGATGTTGTAGTGAGTTTGGATGGTCCTGATTTCATCCATAATTCAAACCGAAAGTACCGAAACCAGAAAGGAACATTTAATGAAGTAATGAGAGGAATTCAAATTCTAAGAAATAATCAAATAGACTTTCGTATTCTCTCAACTATTACAGAGTTGTCCCTAAATCATTGTGAAGATTTGTTTCAGTTCTATAAAGAAGAGGAGTTCAACAAAGTAGGATTGAATTTTGAAGAAAAATCTGCTTATAATTCCGATTCCTCATTATCACATTCCATTTTAAATAAAATTGAACACTTTATAGATCACTTATACAAATCAACCAAAAATGAAAGCAATATTATTATTCGTGAATTTGAAAGAATGGAAAATTATTTAAAGTTTGGTGATCTATACGATATAGAATATAATACCACGACGCCTTTATCAAATATTTCGATTGATAGAAAGGGTAATTTTTCTACTTTTTCAGCCGAGCTTTTGGGAATGGATCATAATAGATTCGGTGATTTCAGTTTTGGAAATATAATGACAGATGATTTCAAAGACCTTTTAAATAATGAAAATTTTAAACTTGTTTATAATGAGATTTTAGAGGGAATAAAATTATGTAAAGAAGAATGTGATTATTTTGAAGTTTGTGGCAGTTCCAAACCTGATGCCAAATTATCTTCAAATGGTTGCTCCCCAAATATGGGATATTTTAATACTACAACATCATTACATTGCTTAATAAATGTAAAAACAATGGCAAATGCATTAATAGAAAATCTCATAGATTAAAAAACTCTCTAGTAAAGAGAGTAAAATAATTAAGTTTTGTTCTTTTCATTGTGGGTATTATATTTTTCTGCAATAGCCCAAAGAAGTATTAGAATACAAAACCATAATCGAGCGGGATCAATAGCATAGAATCCTACAAGCGGAGTAAAGGAAATAAAAATTCCTGTAAGAATAATTACCAATGCAATAATTAGTAAACGATTTTTTTTCTTTGTTTTTGATTTCATAATAATTTATTTTAGATATTTATCATATTACTGATTTGTGTCAGAAAGTCAATACTTTAAATAGTAACAGCCGTAAATTATTTCACCAGATTTCTCCTTGCAATTCTGCTTAAAATCAAGTATCATAGATTGTATTTTATCTCATAGAGATATAACGATGACTACTATTACTATTGATACTCCCTTAGAACTGAAAAAGACAAGATTTGCGACACCACTGGAGGCTGCTTATTTTTTGATGAAGTACAAGATAGATGAAGAAGACAAGGAACGAGCAGGGGAGACACCAAAAAATATATTGGCATACGAAGCCTCTGTTAACGGTCAGAATGAGCAATTTTCTTTATCTCAGGCAAAGACGATCGTATTATGAGATGTCAGATAAGTATAGAAAAGCCTGTTATTAAATTTTTGAAATCACATAAGGATATTGCAGAAAGATTTTTTGAGAAAATGCTCTGTATGGAAGCAGATTTGTATGACAGCACTCTTGATATCAAGAGATTACAATGAACAAGAGACAGGTATAGACTGAGGATTAGTAAATATAGATTTTTATTTCGCAAAAGTGATGAGAATAGAATAATCATCTATTTTTATGATGCTGACAGTAGATGAGACATTTACAAAAAGTAAAACTCAATACAATCAATAAATACCATATCATAAAAATCCTAAACCGCAACCCAAAATCAGTCAGAAATTTTCTCTTGTGTTGTCAAATAGTAATAATTTGTTAGAATAAGAGCAAAGGAATACTTTTGTCTTCGGGACATACCCCTTTGTTCTTTATTCTTATATACCCACACGATGAAACCAAACAAATTCTTTAGCTCAAAACAATCTGCTCTTGCACTTGGACTTACCCTAGTAGTAAGTGCATTATTTGCCTGAGTTTCTTCTTATGCACAGAATCTTCAGATCAATACCAATGGTCTGGCAAACAACCGTATCACAATTAAGCAGATTTATCTTTCTCCAACAGGAAGTGCAGCTGAAATAGTTGATGGAGCAACTATTTTCCTTGATGGAATGAGTGGATCCATCAATGCTAATAGTGCCACACTGCGTGATGATATCACTATTATTGCTAAAGGTAAAGAATGTAGTGAAAGATTAGAAAAATACAGACAACAAATTGAAAAAGAAGGAGGATCGGTAGACAATATCAGTAACAACTGTATCCTTTACATCGACCAAGAAGGGAAAGTTCACGTTACGGCTTCTTTGGATGAACGATTAAATGATACTACGAATAGTGATGTCTTTAAAAGAAATGCTTCTAATCCCAGTGATAGTTATTTTGCTAGAGAAAACGGAGAACCAAGTACGGTAAATAGTAATAATTTTCTAAGAATTGGGGCAACAGAACTAAATAATACAACTGCTTCAAAATGAGATGCAGCTATGGTCGTTGCGGGAGCTATCGAATCTCGTGGAGGTACTTATATTAAAAAATCTAACAATGCAGATAAAAGTAATGAAGGAGCTAACCTTAATGTTAGATTAGATAATAATTATACAGCATTAGATAATAGAGTTGAAAATGGAAATATCTATTTTGAATCAGAAAAAAAAGGTAGTTTGGGTGCTTCTCAAGATACATCATTCATTTTCAGTAACAAATCTTCAAGTAATACTGCTAAACTAGGTATCAACAGTAAATCTGATCCGCAAGGAACTTTCCATATGGCTGACGGTACTGCTGTATTCGGTAATTTAGCACATAGATATCCTTGTACTTGACCATCAGGAGAACCTGCATCTTGTACGACCCCTAATACACTCACTATGTTTGTTGATACTGATACTCAGAAAGTAGGTGTCAATACAAGTAAACCTATCGCTACTTTGCATGTAGATGGTAATGGTAGTCCTGCTACATTATTTGTAGGACCTACTCCTGGATGTTTCATCGCTGATACGTTAGTCACTATGGCTGATGGTAGTCAGAAGAATATCCAAGATATCGTTGTCGGAGATAAACTAAAAGCTGTCGATGGTGTAAATACTGTCCAATCACTTCTTCGTCCTATCTTAGGAGACCAACCAGTCTATGCAGTGAATGGAGAAGAAGCATTCTTTACTGCTAATCATCCATTCCTTACCACTGATGGTTGGAAATCTCTCGATCCTGAAACTACAAAAAAAGAAATTCCTGACCTAGAAGTAAGTCTACTTCAAGTCGGTGATATCCTTATCAAAGATGGTCAACAAGTTGCTATCCGCTCTATCGAATCACAACAAGCATCTGCTGATACACAGTTGTATAACTTTGCACTTGACGGAGATCATACCTACTATGCCAATGATTACGCAGTACATAACAAAATAGACTGTAGTGTAACAGATTGTACAGGATTATATGGAGGTACTCTCTATGCCAATGATGGTACAAAAAGAGTGGGTATCGGAACCAGAAGTCCAGAATACAATCTTGATGTTCACGGAACTTCGAGAGTAACATCAGAATTTATCGTACAAGGGAATAACCCAAACTTAATTCTTACTCCAGATGAGGTCATAGGAGAACTTGGAGGAAGAGTTGCTGCTACGAGGGCTGAAAGATCTGAAGGATCTGAAGGAATTGCTAGAGAAATAGGTGGAATTGATGATGAAATTTTACCACGAGATCCACCTATTATTGTCGAACCAGGTGAACCTTGTGGAATCAGATGATGTATGGAAGTAAGAGAAAGACCTTTCTTCTCAGCTGATGGTAATAGAAATGTTGTAAACATTAGAAAAAACTCAACAGAGAGAAATCAAAATGTACTGAATGTCTATGGAGACACGACTCTTCAAGGTACAGTAAAAGCTACAAGTTATATGACAGTAGGATATCCTACAAGCTTTAGACCAAATTCTACTGATAAACTCTTTGTAGATGGTAGTACAAGAGCAAACGCTTACTACTACAACTCAGATGCGAGATATAAGGCAAATATTGCTCTTCTTGAAACTCCACTTGAAAAAGTACTTTCTCTCCACGGATATAGTTATTACAACAAACTTTCTGAAAAGAATGATATCGGAGTAATCGCACAAGAAGTAGAGAAAGCATTCCCAGAACTTGTACAGACAGATAGTGAAGGATACAAATCAGTATCATATGGAAATCTTGTAGCTCCAATCATCGAAGCTATCAGAGAACTTTCAAACAAAATCGATGCTCTGACCGTGTCAGTAAACAACTTGTTTGACAAGTATGCAGACCAACAAGCTCAGATTAGTTCTCTTGAAGCGAGACTACAAGCACTTGAAGCTAACAAATAATCACACACAAGTAGATTATCTTCATTTTCCTATTTTATCTTCACCACACACCCTAATGAAAAAACTTTTATTTACAATGTTCTATGCGGTAGTTGCCTTGCTTGGAGTAGGAGTTTTCTCCCTAAGTAGTCAGTCTTATGCTCAGGGCTTACCAAAAATTGATTGGAATTGAAATCGTTTCAATTGGCAGGTTTGATCTAATATAACTCCATATAGAGCTTACTTTGGCACCAATACTCCTGGTGTAGCTTGGCAATGTGGAGCAAGTGCTTTCGAGAACTGATTACCAAAAATAGGAGCTAATTTTAACTCTTCGCAAAATAGCAATATTTGAACATATACAGATTGTATCTGATTTTGGAATGGTAATTCTCCAGTCAATGCTTATGTTCCACATCCAGATACTGGAGTCTGGTATCTCGTAACATTTAGCTCTGACGGTGTAGTGCAAAGTGTAGCACCAGCTATTATTAGCTATCAGCATAAAGCCACTCCTGCAAATGCTACTGCCCCAGGAATTATCACTACCAGACAAGTCATTGCACCACTATATGAAGAAGGTATTCCTTATATAAACGTCTGTCAATGAGAGCATCATCCATTTCCTATGACACATGCAGCTCATCATTGTGTAGACTGATGAGTAAATGGAACATGGATAAGTGATAATCAAACTTTTACATGTTCACCATATAAAGCATGAATTTCATCGTTTCATGATACAAATTTTGGAAGATGATCTCATATGACAGCTTTATTTAACTATAATAATGAACGAAGTGCATGTGTACCACAAAATAGTTATCCAGATGGTGCAATGTGTGGAACAGCTCATGGACAGACTCTTTCATCTGCTCCTACTACAGATTTATGTGAATTGTGAAATATTGCATCATTAGTATCAGGCACTGGTCCTTGGAATTGGTCTTGTACTGGAGGTGATGGTAGTATAGCACAATGTAGTGCCAATAGTAGTAACACAAACTCATGTGTACAATGAGCTTCTTGTACTAATGATAGCCAATGTAGAACAGGAACTTGTGGACCTGTTGCGGGTTCATATGCTATGCCATGAGGAGTTTCTCCTTCAGCATGGAATTCTAGTCACCCAGGATGGAATACGATGTGTGGTTGGGAAGTAGCTGTATCTTCATCTACTCCAAATCCTACTAATGTACCTCCACATATAGGTTGTGCAGTATTACATCAAGATACTGAAAATCCAGGACCATGAATGAAATATATTGTACAAACTGACTACTGTAGAAATGTTGATCCTAGCCTTATACAATGTGGATGGGTAACAACACCTCAAGTATGTAGTTGTGAACTTGATCCTTTATGATTTCCATGACAATGTGGAACTGCGAATGGACAAACACTTACATCTGCTCCTAGTACTCCAGCTCAGCTTTGTGGAAGAGGAAATACAGCCTCTCCAGTTACAGGAATTTGACCATGGTCTTGGCAATGTACAGGTACAGACAATACTGTAGCACAATGTAATGCCAATATCGCTGTCAGTCCAACAAACGGAGTTTGTGGAACAGCAAATGGTGGATCATATCCAGCAGCTCCTACTACAAACCTCTGTACTTCTGGTACAGCAAGTACTGTATCAGGTACTTGACCATGGTCTTGGACGTGTAATGGATCTAATGGTGGTTCTAATGCTTCTTGTTCTGCAAACAGAGCACCAATTCACGCTATGTGTGGAACAGCTCATGGTGTAAATACTTCTTCTGCTCCTACTGGTTCAAGTCTCTGTCAAGTGGGACTACCACTTCCAGTATCTTGACCAAGTGGAAACCCTGCTGTCTTTAGCTGGACTTGTATGGGACAGTATGGAGGAAATAATGCTTCTTGTTCTGCACCCTATCAAGGTACTGCTTGTGTCAGTTATGATCCTACAGGTATTCATGCTGGACTTGATGTAAGTATTACTCCAAATGACAATATTAAAGCAGTATTCCTCAATCATGATGATAATAAAATTGAGGAAGGAATAGCATATACTACCAGTGGATCTTATAGTTTTACGGGTTCTATATCTGCTACTCAAAATCTGAAAGTAACTATTACAAATTTGGCAACATTTTCGCAACCTATCAGTAATGGTCAATTTATCCAATTTAGAGAAATCAATTCAGATCTTACCGCAGGTAAATTCTATGGAAATCTTGTAAACTGGAATTTTATCAATCCGCTTTCATTATCTCACAATCGACAATTTGCAAATAATGGAATGCAGGTAGATGCAGCTGATTTGAACCGATGATGGGTTTATCCTATGAATATAGCATCACAATTTGTAGCATGGAATAAAGCAACAAGAGGATTTCAAGTAAACTTCCAAGTATGTCCTACCACTGTACCACCTACTACAAGAAATGCTTCTTGTACTACTATACCAGCTCATGCTGTCTATAATTCAGTGAGTTCAATTGCACAAACTCGAACAGCTCCAAGCTGACCATGGACACCAAGTAATATATCTGTGTATAATACTGTAGCTTCTACAACAGAATGTAGATTCGTGTGTGAAAGTGGATATACTTGGAATGGAAGTGCTTGTGTCGCCAATACTCAAACAGTTTCTTGTCCGACTCTTACGGTAGCTAATGCAACCAGTAATGGTGCAACATCATGGACACAAACACGAAATAATGTAAGCGGATGGAATCCTCACTATAACTGGCTTCATACAACTACTCCTGGTATCTGTACATTCCAATGTAATAGCGGATACTTACGAAATGGAGTTGCGTGTATGGATGATGTTATCTATTCTTGGGAAGTGTGATGATGGTCTTGAGCTTGTCCTGCTACACAACAAACTCGTACAGTAGTTTGTACAACCCAATATGGAAATACTGTGGCTGATAGTTATTGTACCACTCCTAAACCTGCTACTACTCAACCACTGACTTGTAATAATAGTTGTGGTGGATATAGTCATGTATATGCTAGACTTATAAATGAAACTCAAACTAAAGATGTTACTACTCCAGGATTATGTGGTTTTGGAGACCAGTTTGACCGTGAATATACATGTACTTATAATCTTTACCAAGATGTAGCTGGGACAATACCAGCAAATGTTATCAATCTAGGTTTCTATACTATCAATCCTGGTTATCCAGCTCAATTACATGGGCAAATAAATGGTACTTCTGTACAATTCCCATGTAGAGCTGATGTTCAAGCTGATTATCCTCCAGGAGCATGTGGTGTATCAGAAGATTGGGAAGCCTATATGACTAATAGTAGTTGTATAACTGTAATTAATTCCTCAACACCAACCTATTCTTGGGAAACCTGATCTTGGAGTGGAGCATGTCCTGCGACACAGCAAACCCGTACAGTAGTTTGTAAGGATAATAATGGCAATACAGTAGCTGACAGTTATTGTCCATCTCCTAAACCTGCTATTTCTCAACCAATAAGTTGTCCAGTAGTAAATGGGGCATGTAGAATATATAATAATCCGCCAAGTTTCCAAGTAGGATGGCAATGACATAACTGATATGTTTTAAAGACAGTAGAATGATATAGTGTACAGCCAGCTACCAATACTGCAACAGCATGTACTGCTGGTAGTTATCTCGATGTATGGGATAATGATTGGAATGATTCTGATGAAAGTACTTGGTGATGAGATTGGAGATGGAAATGTACAGGCTCTAATGGTTGATCGACTGCCGATTGTACTGCTCCTAAACCTTATCAAACTGGAATATCATGTGATAGTTATACGGAATATCAAGGTTGATGTCGCTAATTCTTTAATATATTTGTTTCGTATTGAATCTGTTACCATAATTTTTATAAAAAGACTGTCTTCGTATCGAAAGGCAGTCTCTTTTACTATTTATCAATACTACTATGATCAAGGAATTAGAACAATTTATTATACTAAAATCATGAACAATACCATGATATCTATGATCTATACTTATAGGTAGTGAAGCGACAGCTTATGCAACTGAACATTCTGATATAGATATCCATGTTTTTGTAGACCAAACGCAAAAAAGATGAAGTATCTGATGAGAAACACTTAATAATCGTCCTATAAATATCAATATATATCCAATAGATATGGCATTACAGAGAATTGAAAGAGTAGCAAAATCATGATCTCGCATATGTAAAAGAATGTATGGAATACAATGAGTTATTATTGATGATCCTTATATGATAGTCTCAAACATCAAACAAACAGCAAATGATACTTTCATTGATAAATGATACTCAGAACAAGATCTCAGATTCATTATTTGAGGTTTTCATGAGTTTCAACCTATGATCAATAGACTTAATCCATATGCACTTGAGAAACTTCTTTTTCATATTTTTGAGAAATTTAGCTTTGCTATAGGATTTGATCATTATGATAATTTTGATATTTCTTTTTGGAAAATTGCTGAACGTTTATTTCATGATGATGACTATGCACTTAATCATCGAGGTATGATATATCCAGACAAAGAGTTTCTCCAACTTCGAGAAAAAGCTCATAAAGAAAAAAATAGTAAAGACATAGAAACATTGATGAATTATAGTTCAGAAAAATTAATTTCTTTATTGTAAAAATCCCCAATGGGGATTTTTTTAATGTTCTAAAAGACAAAGAAAGTCTTGCTATTGGGATAGCATATTCTTATACTGATGGTATTTCTTGCAGTTTATAAATCATATTGATGTATTTACTTTGAGCAAGAAAGATGTCTATAAAGGATTGAATATCCTTTTTTAAAGGTCTATTTTGGTTCGGAACATTTTCCGCCGTTTCCGTATAGGGGGAATGAAGTACTCTCAGTAGAGAGAAAGGATAGTATAGACCTGTGGTATCGTTGGTTTGGTATCACAGATTTTTTTTATACTCAATTTTTCAGGCGAACCAAACCATAATGAGTAACTGCCTTATCTCGTATTTGCTTTTTTTTCGCAATTCAACAGGGTCTGAAAAAAGTAAATCTAACTGAGAAAGTGCCTTTTTCAGGTTGTCTTCGGCATTTTCTTTTTGTTTCATACTGCTTTTAAGTTCCTCACGAGTGGTTTCGAGTTTCGACCATTCTTCTTCCAGTTTTTTAATCAGTCATTCATTGCTGACTTTGAATATTTTTTCTTCTATCTGTTCCATTTTGTTTTGTATTTCAATCAGTTTTATCGGAATTTGGGACACAGAATTAAGATGTCATTCTCTTCATTCTTCCCATACTTCCAGCATTTTGTTTTTCAGAATGGTAAGATATTCCTGCGGAGTTTTCATCTGGTCGATTAAATCTTCAAACTCGTGTTCCATTATTTCTTTACGGATGTTCATTCTGTTGCTACAATATTTGTTTCCGCAGGTATAGTAATGATATATTCCTCCATTTCCTTTGGAAGCATAACAACCCAATTTTCTTCCACATTCTGTGCAGGTAACGAGTGCTTTTAAAGGGTGCAGTTCCAGTTTGGCATCAAGATTCGGAGACCTTTTTCTTATTGATTTATTTTTTTCTCTTTCTAAAATTCTTTCCACGACATCTAATGAAACCAGAGCATCCTGTTTTCAAGGTATCGGTGTTTCGATTCCCCATTCCGGATAATAAATATATCCTGCATAAAAATGTAGTCTGTAATCCGCAAATACTTTTTCAATAAAAGTAAAATGCAATTTACCACTTGACTGGCTGGTTTGCAGTCATTTCTCAACCCGAAAATTATAGAGTTGTGATTTCGAGAACTCGGGATGATAGGCATACTTTTCCAATCATTCCCTGATAATGGGTCACTTAATAGAGTCGATACGGTCAACATATCATTTTCCCACCTTATTTTTTTCTCTGATGTACCCGACAGGAGGATTACCGAATGGTCGTCCTCCATTTTTCATACTGCTCAGCTTTCCGTTCATTGTTCTTCTTAAAATTTTCCTTCTCTCAAATCCCGCAATGGCATATTGGATGGTGTATAAAAATTTTCCTTCGTCCGTTTCTGTATCTCTTCTGTTATTGGCAGTAACGATTTTTACTCATTGGGCTTCAATTTCCTGTTCCAGAGTAAGGGCTTCCGCAATATCATCGGGTCTTGCGATACGATCGGGGTCGGTTACAACAAAATAGTGAATCTTCGTATATTTTTTGTTTTCTGTAGCTAAAAAACTGATAGCTTCATTCATTGCTTTACGATCCATATATTTTCCGCTTACTCCTTCTTCTCTGAACACTTTGACCACTTCGATTTCCAGTCAAGGTTGCTTTTCGCATCGGTCTCTGCAAATGGTTTCCTGCGATTCCAGTCCGTGTCCGTTGACAACCTGCCCATCGGAAGACACCCTTGTGTAGATGACGGCTTTCAGTTTGTTGGTTCAGAATTTTTCTTCATCGGTCTTTGTTTTTACGAAGTAACTCGCTTTTTGCAGTTTTCGTTTTTTCTTTGTTTTGGTTGTAGCCATTTTGATGGTATTACAAAATAAACTGATGTATATGAATAAGTCCGGAGATTATACCTATTTTAGGTCTGATAATCAATAAAAAAAGAGAGTTTACAGACTCTCTTTCTCAACATTTTTAATAATTGCTCTTACAAGAAGCCTGAAGGTATGAAGCAGTTGTGCAATACTTTCGTCAGGAACAGTATCGTATGTTTTCCCAAGTATTGCTCTTGTTTCCGCAATTTCGTCTTTTAATGATTTCATTTTTGTTTTTTTAGGAGATAAAGTCATTTAAATAGGATAATTCGCCACCAACATTTCAGTTTTGCTTTTTCTTTTACCTGAATTTTTATCTGCTGTTATTTTTCTTTCTTTTTCCAATGCATACCAATTATTACGGCGGATATATTTATCTAAAATATCAGAAGGATAATTGCTCAATAAAAACTTTCCTTCAATAGTTTCCAAAACACCTAATAAAGCAATATAATCTTTTTCGGTATAACCCGAATAATGCCCCTGATTCACTTTCGTATCGGCAATATAGGGAGGATCAATATAGAAGAAAGACTCAGGTGTATCCCTTGATTTGATGACTGCCAAAGCATCAACACTCTCAATATCTACATTGTTTAATCTGTTTAAAAGAAATTTTGCAAAGGCTTTCTTTTTGTTGTGAAAGCATTTGACCGCTTTGTTGGTATATTTTGTAAACTTATATCCACCTCCCAAAGTTCCGGAAAACCCCAGATTGCACAATGTCCGAAATGCCCACGCCACTTTTATACTATCAAAATGATGAGGATATTTTGACACAAACCTTGCGTGATGAAGTTGCTTTCTGCTGTAAGGAGTTCTGTTAACAAGAAGTTTTAATATTCCAAAATCACTTTGAATGACCTGATAGAAGTTGACAACCAGATTGTTGGTATCATTCAGTACTTCAATTTCAGAAGGAGCTTTTCTGAAAAATACCGCTGCTCATCCACAGAAAGGTTCACAATATAAGGTATGCTGAGGAATGAGTTCCACAATCATACGGCTCATTCTGATTTTTCCTCCGTAATAACAAATGGGAGGTTTGCAATTTCATAAATCCATTAAATGTTTTTTAGAAAATAAAGAACTTAAATAGGATAATTAGCCACTAACATTTCTGTTTTTCTTCTGGTTTTTCAAGCTTTAGCATTGTGGCTTGCGGACAATGCTTTATCAAATGACTTTACATACCGATTGTATTTTTTGATATAGGAATCCAAAATTTCTGACGGATAATTGGATAGCAGAAATTTCCCTTTGATATTAGCCAACACATCCAAATCCCTGATAAAATCAGCTTCAGAATAGGTTTTTGAGTAATGTCCCATATTTGTATTGATATACGGAGGGTCACAATAAATGAAAGCATCTTCTCTGTCCCTGCTTTGGATAACTTTGTAGGCTTCATTTTGTTCGATTTGAGTGTAACGAAGCCTTTCCATTAAATCTATTCCAAAAGTATCCACCTTATTCTGAAAATTGAGAGTTGATCTCTTCTCCCTGTCATATCATCGGCTTCATATCTTGTTCAGGAATCATTGATTAGTAACCACATACAATGCCCAAGCTCTGATTACAGGATCATCGGCAAATAATCGTGGACAGTCATAGATCAGCATTGCTTTTCTGTAGGTTTCTCTACTGAGAAGCGTTTCTGTAATTTTCAGTTCCAGTTTTTTATACTGACGTTTCAGTACCTGATAAAAGTTGACTACATTCATATTCACATCGTTGATGATCTCGCAAGGAGCTGGTTCTTTCGCCCGATAGAGCGATCCACCTCCAAAGAAAGGTTCTATATAGATTTTATGCTCGGGAATTAAAGGAAGAATGTGTTTTAGCATGTTTTGTTTTCAACCATAATACGAAACCGGAGTTTTAATGAGGATTTTCGGTTTACTGTTTTTCGGTAAAGTCATCATTTAAAAAATAATGAAGTAAAATATTTCAGAAACATAATTGTCAAATGAAAATGGCTCGTCAATACAAGCCATTTTTAGAGAAGAGGCTAAACATTATTTGCCTTTTCTATAGTTAATTTTTTAGAAGCAGGTTTGGAATCCAACTTTGCTTCTTTAGGTTTGTCTTCGGATTTTTCTTCCAAAGTCTTTTCTTTCGGTAATTCCGAAATAATTTCTTTTGAAGTTGTGTCAGGAGATTCCTGTTTTTCAGTTTCCGGTGCAGAATGAACTTTTGAATCCATCCATTCTTGCAGAGTCGGAAGCTTTGAAACATCCTTGCTCCATCGGTTGATAACGTAAGATATAATACTGAAATCATCTCCGATCAGCTGGAGCAATTCGTTGTTTTCCATTTCCACGAGATTGTATTCCGAAGGAACATCATCATCGTAAATATGGTTGATGATCTCAATCAGTTCCTTTCTGGTAAAAAACTTTACCATATCGGGACTGATGGATTGATACTGCGGTTCAGATTTGGATCTGTCCTTAAGCACTATCGAAAATATTTTCAGTAGTGCGGTTTTGTTTTCGTTCATAACTTTAGATTTTAGTTGTTAGACTTTTTTGTTTTCAGATTTTGTTTTAGTTTTGATAAGAGAAGATAAATTGCGGATTAACCACTTCATATTTCTCTTTTACGTTCTTTTCGTTGACCCACGGATCAAAAGCATTATAAGGCTTCAACCACAAATGGGTGACGATACGACCCTCGGTTTCTATGAGACTGCATTGAGGAAGTTCTTTCTCTCTTTCATATCCTTCAGGATCAGTTCTTAAAAATCCAAGAATTTTTACTTTTCTCTCTGACAGTATTTCATATTCCACCGTCCAGACCGAATTAATTAACCGTTCTGTTGCTTTCATAATGATATAGATTTTTGTTTTAGTTCATACAAAGAGCCATAATGTGGACTCCTTCAACAGAAGAATTCTTTTCCGAGAGTTTTCCTCTTTCGATAAGGTTTCGGCGTGTTTCCTTAGCCTCCTGTAATGAGTGGTAAAAAGGATTAGGATGGAAGCACACCAAGTCCATCACCTCGGTTTTCTGTACGATGACATAATGCATCCATATAAATACACAATGATTAAGTCCGTTCATATTATTATTGAATAAATGATGACAAACTGAGTGGCATTTTCATTCGGAATAATCTGTTCAATTTTCCGGTTATTATCAAAGAGACATCCGAGCTCGAAATTGACAAATTCTTCAAAATCTAAAGAGGCTTCATCATAATCTTTAATATAATCGTAATGCTTCTGCCTGTTAAGGATTATTACCTGTGGCAGTAATTTTTTGTTTTCCATTTTGTTTTAAGTTTTTAGGTGTCTTCTATTACTATGTATAGTTTTTTAACGATACAGTTGCTTTCTGTTATAATCTCGTTGTGTTCAATTAGCTTTTGCCTGATTTCTTCGGCTTCCTGCCTTGTCGGGTAATAAGGCTTCGGATCAACGTAGATCCATTGGAACTCTCCATTTTCATCAGCAAGAGCAACGACATAGATTTCTTCTAACATTGAGATGAGTAGATTTTAAGGTTGCTAAATTTTAATTTTCACCAGTCCATAATTTCTTTGATTCGTCAAACCCGATCCATTGGTGGTTTTCGTCAAATCCGCGAGAACCTAATTCGTGACGGATCATCTTTTCCAAAGGAATTTTGTACTTTAGAATAAAGCGGAGGAGTTCCCCTTCCATTACTTGAAATTTTCCGAGCAGCTCTTCCCAGTGATTGAGTAGTTCTTTGTCTTTCGATATTTTTTCTAAATCTTTATACGAAAGATGTTCATACGTTTCAGGTAAGGAATAGTAGTGATGAGTAATGTCCATTTCTTCGGCAGTTTTCATATCGGCAACCACAAAGTTGTCTTCGGGTCCGTCAAAAACCACAAACTGTTTTGGAATATTCCTGTGTTCAAACTCCAGCCATAACGCCCTGTCTCTGGCTTTATCCAGATCATCATAAAATTCTAAGAAGTGTTGTTTCATTTTTGTTTTTTTTAATGATAAATAGGATAAAACGGGATTAAAGTCTCATAATTTTGAGTTCGCTTTTTTGGAATTTTCTTTCGACAATAAGACGATTAAGTTCGGCTTCTGCTTTTTCAAATGTGTCGTACAGTCTTGCAGGAGGAGTGGTAATAATATACTTGTCTTCCTCACTGACATCGGAACAGAATATTCCGTACATCGGTTGGGGAGCTCCGGCTTTATAGGACAATGCGTTGAAATTGCCGTAGTCGTACTCATCCCAATCAGCAATGACCTTCTCCATCAGATAGTGAGTATGAAGCTGGAGCTGGTCGAGAATATCGTACACTTTTTGAGGTGTTATTTTTTTCTGAATTTCCTTAGACCATTGCTCTAAGCAATACGATAGAATATGAACATCATCTCCGATGGTTTGGAGTAATTCTTCTTTATTCATCGTATCAATACCCAATTCTTCAGGTACTTTATCCATAAAAAGCCATTGGATAATCTGAATAAGTTCTTCACGATTGAACAGTTGCAGAAATACTGAACTTACCTGTTCCGGATCTTCCGTTTCCATTTTCTTTCTGAGGGTTCTCAGGAAATACTGAACCAGTATTCTTCTTTTTTGTTTGTTCATTTGTTTTAGGTTTTTTGAGGATTAAATTTTTTGAGAGCATTGACGGATGAATTCATCTTCATCAGGAAGATTCTCCAGTAGAAATGAAGCAACAATTTTGACAGGATAATATTCGTTCTCTCCGTCATACAAGGGATAAAAGCGATCTTCCTTTGAAATTCCGAAGGTGTTATTTCCTCTGTAGACTTCCAGTACATTCTTGTCGAGATCAATCACATACGCCCATTCGCACCAATAACTATTGGCTGCAAATGCATATGCATTGGCAAGTATGATTTCTTCAAGGTCTTTGTATTTGAGAAGTTCGTCCAGAATTTCTCCTCCAATACTTCCATCGTGAATAGAAATTTTCTTGTGGTCTTCCTCACTTTGAAAGTTTACTTTGGGGAGTATTGCTTTCAGATGTCTTACATTGGATTGTTCTTTCAGGAAATCCAGCAGAGTACATCCGGTTACTTCAGGATATCCGTCCCATTGCCCGAACTGGGCAACCTTTACTTCTTCATTGTAAATAGCAATGGTTACATTTCTTGATGCCATAATTTTTGTTGTTTTAATTGTTAATAATTTTGTTTGCTTAATCCTGATTTTCGTTATCATCTTCAGGTTCGCAGTAGGTCATAATTGTTGCAAGAAGATGATCGTAATCTCCACTTTGGGCTTCCTCTAGTACGAGGTCGATTTCCTCCTGTGTCCAGTTTTCTCTGACTGCTTGTCTTCTAAATGCTCCCATAATAGCGAATGCATTTCCGTCAATCCCAACCAATTCGAGGTTGACTGTTTTTCCGATCTTGTTTTCCATTTTGTTTTTTGTTTTAGGATTAATAAATAGTTGTTTTTTTAGAGGGAATATGGGAGCTGGAAGCAGGATGTTACTTCTCGCTTCCTTCTTCTCATTTCCAGTTTCCTGCTTTGTAGTTTATTTACATTTTTGTTTTCTGTGATTTTATATGCTTGCAAGCGGTGGTGCTTGTATTGATTTTGAATTGAAAAACAAGAGAAGTTGAAGCAGTTCAGCTTTACATTTTTAAAATTTGTCAATAGGAAAAACAGAATAAAAAAAGAGTAATGAATAAGGGGTTCTTGCATCAAAAAATGGAGATGTTCCTTTGTGTTAAGTGCTGTTCCCTCTGTTCTTTGGAGCTTCCCAAAAGTCTGTTTAAAAATCCCGTCAAAAGTCTATGGGCAAATAGGTGTCTATTTTGTCGTCCTTGACAGAAGGACTTGCATTAAAGAGAGAAAAAGATATGTTGCACCTTCGTTTTTATTTCTTAATCTGTCAAAAAATGTCCATATTAAAACATCTTGTCGAGTTTGTCGACTTCCGTATTCATCTGTATTTTTTAGACCCAAGCCTGTTCCGCTCCACCTTCACGCTTTAAGAAGACATATGATCATTACGTGAAGAAGCGGTTCAGGCAAAAGCGAGTTTTTAAAAGCATTATTTTATCAATTGCAGTTCTTATCCCACAAAAAACAGCAGTTCTCTTTAATCCTCATTGACCCCCATTGAGACTTGGCAGAAAGTATGTTGTCGTTTCGTATTAACCAATTAAAGAATCGTATCATCTACATTGAGCCACAGTGGGAGAAAGACAAAATTCCCTGTATTAATCCATTCCGATGGCGTGTCGCCGAGCCTGTTATGGTTGACCTGCTTTCCCAACAGTTTGCTAAAACCTTGTCGGAGCTGATCTCAGAAGCAGGACTGTCCCTTCAAATGGAGACTTTACTTAAACCCTGTCTGGCGGTATTGTTTTCAACCTGAGAATGTGGTTTATCCGATCTACAGGATTTTATGAACGATGAGACCAATGAACATTGGATAGAACTCTGAAAGAACTCTAAAAATTCTGTGTACAGGAAGTTCTTTGAAAATGCCTTCAAAAACAAAAGGTACAGTGCCACCAAACTGGCGATTTATACAAGATTACAGCATCTGCAAAACAATTACATCTTTTATCAAATGATGAACGGAGAGTCTCATTTCGATTTAAAAAAGGAGATGAAACAAGGAAAAATTATTCTGTTTAATCTTTCAAAAGGAAAATTGGGAGAGGACACGAGTAAGGCACTTTGAAAATTTATTTCCGCAACATTACTCAGTATTTCTTTACAAAGAGCATTTGAAGAGGAAAGATTCAGAAAGCCCTGCTATTTGTTTGTTGATGAATTCCATTCGATATCATCTTGAAGTAATAGTCGGGAAACGCTGTTTGCAGAATCAAGGAAATACAAAATTCATCTGATTGTCGGAACGCAAACTCTTAACCAGCTTCCGACTTCACTTAAAAATATGGTAATGAACAATACTGCTGTAAAGGTCGTTGGTATGAACGGACTGCCTGCATTAAAAGAGCAGTCAGGAGATCTTGGAGTGTCATTTAACACCCTAAAATTCCTTCCTCCTTTCCATTTTTTTGCGAAGCAGGATCATTATTCCGCAGTAAAAATTAAAACACCGGATTATCTTTTGAAGCATCCGAAAAGATATTTTCTTTCAAAGAAGGAGCAGGAAAAATTTAAAAAAGAACTTCTTGCTCAAAACTTGCTGTACAGAAATAAAGACGAAACAAGCTCTTCCCCAAACCAAAACGAATCAAAGTCCAGCGATAAATTCAAACCTAAGTTTCAACTCTAACAATTCCTGTTATTAAGAATACAAGGTACTTTAGCCTTTTTATTTTTTGAACTCAACGGAATGATTACCAAAAGACTCTTTTTCAGAACCCTTACACCTTCACAGGAAAACATTCTGCTTTCGCTGGCTCGTTATAAATTCCTGACCACCTGACAGATGATTGCTCTTTGACTCATGAAACGCAGAAACAACCTTAACAGCCAGCTTTTTGAACTCAGAATGTGGAAAAATCCGCTTATAGGCTCAGCGGTTTTTGGAGTTCATCCAAAATTATGAAAATTGGAAAGCATTCATTTTCTGACCAAACATGGAGCAAATCTCATTAAAGAACGTTTGGATTTTAACGAAACAATAAAGTTTCCCAAATGAAACAGCGTTATTTTTCAGAAAGATTATTTCCATAGAATCAGTACGGTCAATATATATATTGCCTTGCAGAAGCGGTCATTAGACAATGATGCCGAATTGCTCTTTTTCTTAACGTACTTCGACAAAGTTTCTTCCTGAAAGAAAAATGGAACAAAAGCGGAAACCTACATTCCGTTCTGAGATAAAGAATATCTGATTGCTGATGCCATTTGTATGTTTGAAACCGAAACAAGAAAAGAATTACTTGTTGTTGAAGTTTATAATGGAACAGAAACCAATCGTGTTCATCATTCTTTGCTTCAGCATTTGAAAGCACTCAGCTATTGAGAACCGAGCAGAATGTTCGGACTGGATTATGGTTCACGTGTGCTTTGTGTTTTTGAATCCGAATCGTGCAAAATTCAAACGATGAAAAGACTGAATGGAGACGAGCGTTTTCAATCAGCAAAAGATTACTTCCTTTTCAAAAATTTAGAAGAGACACAGAAAAATGTGTTTGAAGGATGGTGGTTGTTTGATGGGGAGAGAGTAGTGTTGTTTTAAAATGTAAAATACATATAAGATTTCTTATTTAATGATGAATAAGAATTATTATGTGATCAAAACTTCTCACATTAGAAGAAAGGCTAAAAATTCATAAACTACGAACGATAGAAAAGAAATCCTATTCAGAGATCGGGAGAATACTGGGTCGTTATCATAAAACGATCAGTAAAGAAATAAAAAAGAATTTGGTTAATGGGCAATATGACCCTTGGCTTGCCGACAAAAATGCCAAAGAACGGAGAAGTATATTATCAGGAAAATGAACAGCTATTCTTTTGGATAATGCAGAATTAAGAAATGAGATCATAAAAAGGCTGACTTCCAAAGATGAAGATCGGTCTCCCCATACGATCAGCTGAAGATTAAAAAAAGAGTGAAAATTTTGTGTAAATCCTCAAACTATCTACAGATACATTTACAACCACGAACCGGAATTAGAAAACAGTCTCAGACTTGGAAGAAAATACAAGAAAAAAACACCGTTTTCCAAAAAGTATATTGGTGAAAGAGATAAAATAGTAGATACGAGACAAAGATTGGGTGATGTTGAGATAGATACCATAGCTGAAGGAAGAAAAAGAAAAATACTACTGACGATATTTGACAGAAAATCGAGATATTGCCGATTGAGAAAAATCACATCAAACAGGACAGAATCCATATGTGAGCTTGTTGTTGAGGCTTTACAATGATATAATATCAAAACCATTACCGCAGATAATGGTTGGGAGTTTGCCGATCGGGAGCTGATAGAAGTAAGATTATGAGTTCCTGTATATTTTTCCAAACCATTTTGTGGCTGGCAGAAATGAACCAATGAGCATGGCAACCGATGTATCAGAAAACGGATACCCAAAGGTTTTGGTGATATTACCATTGAGTGAGTTCAGAAAATAGAGCATATGCTTAATCACAAACCAAGAGAAATATTAAACTATAAAACACCTTATGAGGTGTTTTTCGGAAAGGAAATGAAGTTTTTTAACTAATGAAATAATGAACTCAGCCCCAATAAAAAAGAAATACAAAAATTCCCTTGCTTTTTTTCTTTTTTTCGATATGGTACTGCCCTAATCCAAAAACAAGAAAAATTATGAGTAACAAGAAATTTCATTTTGTACGTTATGAATTCGGAACTGTAAATGCAGACAACGGTCAGCAAGCCTCCCAATTGATTGCTAATCCGTTTGCTCCTAAAGAAAGCAGAGTCCTTGTGATTGTATCTCCAAAGGTAGGAACTCCGGTATTCCCCAATCTGAAACATGAGGAAATCATCGACCGCATTGCTTATTTGGAAACAGCAATTATCTGGAAAGAGGAACACTTCGAGCAGAAAGCCAAGGAACTGGAAAAAGCATCAGGAGAATACTTCTATGATCGAAACAAGTTTACTTCTGCCTTGTATGAAATGATTAAAAATCACAATCGTGACGAAGGTATCTCTTGGTCTACGGTAAAGTATTATCTCAATGAGTTTTGTTCCACTAATTAAACGTAAACTCCCACTGGAAAAACCAGTGGGAGTTTTTGAAATATCTCGGATATTATGTACATTTATTCCCTTACAATATTATTATGAGAGTAGATATACGTTTAGAATTTAATCATATTTATCCTGAATCCGAAAAGGAAGAGCTTATTGATTATCTAAAACGATTGTCAAAAAAGACTATTGAAAATATAATTGGCTTTTTCACTACGGATAACCTTCCCGATTATTATAATTTTTTCTCAAACCCAGCAACGCAACAAGTAATAAATAGACTTGTTGCCCGGTACATATATGATAATAAGATTTTAGGAAATGTGACTCTTGTTTCCAGAGAAGCTGCATTATTTTTAAGTGAGACCATTCTTTCCAATAAGGAAATGTTGATTATCAAAAATACCAATGAAGAAAATCCTAATGAAGAAGAGTTAAATTTATTTAAAGCATTTCAGGTAATCAACGAAGGAATTAATAAAAATGATAATCTGACACTTGATATAACTGAAGACAATATCGAAAAAATTGCGGAAATATCTGTGGCTCTGAAATTCTCTACGGCAGATATAGGAGTATATGAAAATGTAAATATGGAGCTTTTAAAACTTGGATATGTAACTTCTTACAAGTTTGAACAGCTTATAAATTTCCTAAAGTCAAAAGAAGAATACGAATATTTGATTGAAGACTTATGCAAATATTTTAATCAGGATACCGTAGAAAAGTTATCTGCCCACGTGGATTTTTTATTGGTGCAGGTACTGCGTTTCAAAAATAATAATTCGTTTAAATTAAGAGTAGAGGATGAAGATTCAAATAATTTCTTACAATCTCTTACATCAAATGAAATTATTGCGGAAACTGATTTTTTGCCACTACGGAATCATCCTTTATATCAGATAGATGAATTTACATATTCGATTGTCGATCCTTTCTTTGTACTTGATAAGTTTACAAAAAGTGTTAAATTTATTTTGAAAGAAAGTTTTAATAAAAAGAATAATCTAAATGAAAAGGACAGAACCTTTTTTAGTTTTTACAACAAAGAATTTTCAGAAGAATATCTGATGAAAAAATTATTGGATGATATTTTCTTTAAAAAGTATTACATAAAGCAAAACGGTTCTTTAGGTAAAGAGAAAGAACCGGATTACTACTACAGATATAATAATGACATTTTTGTTTTTGAGTATAAAGATGTTTTAATTGCAAAGGAAGTTAAAACTTCAGGAGACATTGAGCAGATTACTGACGCTTTAAAAAAGAAATTTTTAGTCAATCCGGCAAACGGAAAACCAATAGGGATTGGTCAGTTAATTAATCATATTAAGGCTATTTCTGAAAATGAATTTGTTTATGATGCTGAAATCGATCTTAATAAAAAACATAGAATATATCCGATTCTTCTACTATCTGACAGGCTATTAGAAATTCCGGGAATAAACTATATTATGAATAAATGGCTTCGTAATAATCTTCCTGAAATACATAAAAACCTGATTGTTAATGACCTTGTAATCATAGATATAGATACTCTTATATTTTTTGCAGAATATCTAAAAAGAAAAGACAAACATTTTAAAGAACTTATAGAAGATCACATTAAAAAGATGAATATGATAGCAAAAGGGTATGGCAAAACGAATAGAGAAATATATCAAACCCATGCTAATAAAGTTAGTAAGAAACTGGCTCCTTTTAGTAGTAGATTTTCCAATGCTATGTTTGACGAAAAACTCTTTATTAAGAGGTTTTCTTATTTAGTAAAAGGAGAATAAAGGACAATATTTTCTTATTTACCCAACCTCGTATCTTCATACTTTGCTCTTTCTGTTTTCAGAGATATCAGCCAGTCGAGATACATTTCTTCAGGCATACTTCTGTAACCGATTTTGTGAATATGTGTATATTCTTTATTCATCAGATCAAAAAGTTCTTTAGCTTTTGGACTGGTTAATACTGTTTGAATATCGTCTGTATTCTGGTCTTTCATTAATTTTTGGAACTGTTTTTTATGTGTTTCTGCTTGCAGGAGGAGTGCGTTCGCCAAATACGGATGTATCTGAATTGCACGCTCTGCACATTTTAATGGAAAACTGCCGTCATTATCAGGGAAGCTCCTGTTATAATCATTTCCCAAATCAACCAGAAGAAGTGCGAGACTTTCCTTGTTGTTCAGGGCTTTCATAAAAACACCGTTTTGGATTGCATCCAAATGAATATATCCTGAAGCCATCAGCCAAGAATCCTGCGGGAATATTCCGCTTGTCAGTTCGGTATTATACCAGCCTAAAGATTTTATATTGTGTTTGATATAAATATGGTTGGGAGCAAGAGCTAAATTTGCATCTACACCTAACTCTTCTGCCAGAATTTTGTACAAATACGGCATCGAATTACAGTTGCCTTTATGAGTTGTCAATAGTTTAGAAACAAATAAATTTGATAATTCCTTGTGTCCGAAAACATCCTCAAAATCATATGAGAACGGTTTGTAATACAAAGTATCTTGTCCAACTATTACAGGTGTTGTCTGACACATTGCTGTATAAATAGCAGCATATTTACTGACATTTTCCTTATCTCTATCGGAATATTTTAAATCACGATTACTAATAATCTGTTTACAAAATTTAGTAATAAAATTAATTTTTTGATTAAGTTCTAATGTGTCTAATTTCCCTTGATAATAAGCATTCTCTACACTAAATACACCATCTTTAAAACTATACTTCTGCTTATTTGTAAGCATATTATCAATAGTTTCATAAGCATCGGAATAAAACCGATTTTCCTGTTGTGCTTCGGTTAAAAGGAAAGTGCTGAAAAATATGATTAGAAATATTTTTTTCAATTCGAAATAAATTTATTTGTTAGTAATGTTGTGTATCTGACAAGTTATTTTCAGAAATTATTTTCTGTTTTCAGCGAATCTATTAACTTGTAACTATATTTTAATAGTGGAATTTGATTATCGGAAAATTTGTATTCAAATTCTGTTAACGGTTTGCTTCGGTAGTACTAAGACAATTTTATATTATCTGAGAATAAGCCATTATTTTAATTTATAACAGAAACAAAATTTAATTATAATCAAACCTTTTTTCAAAGGAAACTTTTCCATGTTCTTTTGAATCAAATTCATAGAGAATTTTAGATATTTTTTCACTATTGTAACTATAAGTTTTAACCAATACACCACTATTTGTAACATATTTTTCCGCAGTAATGAGATCTCTATCCAAAGTATATTGATAATCAATTAATACTGTTGTTTCTGGGATAAAACCAGAGATATCGGAAGGATAGAACCGGATATTCTTATTAAGTCCAGTAAAAGAAATAGTTTGTTTATTCCCATCTGTCTTTGTTTCTTTAATATCACTTTCTTCCACAACTGACAAGATGTTTGAAATATCTCTGATTTCATTTGAAACAATTTCAGGATACAGGAATTTTATTCCATTTGCAGAAACAATTTCATATGCTGCTTTATTATCGCGTACTAAATGATCATATTCCAAATCAATTCCTTTTTTAACTATGAGAGTATCAAAAGAATTATTCTTATAATGGTATTCTAATTCACTTTCAATAGTATTGGTGTCTGTATTATAAATTTCTTCTTTTTCAAGAACCTGAGAAGAATTATAATAATATGTACTTACTTTTTTATTATCAACATATTCATTGATAATTGTTTCTGAATTTTTGCTACCTGTAGAATTACAGGATAGTAAAATCATATTTAGGATTATTAAATAAATTTTCATATTAGTTTGATTTCCAAAAAATTGTACTTCCATAAACAGCTGTTGACTGGAGCCTAATTTTGCCAGCATTATAATATCCTTTTTGAGGATAATTCATAGGTGATACCCTAATTTGAGGAGCTTGGAAACTGCTTCCTACATTCTGTTTCCATTTACTATAATGTGCATCAGTAATAGACCACCCCATTGTATTCATATGTAATTCAAATCTTCCAGTAGAAGCTCTTGTATCTGACGCAGGAAACATAGCTTGTTCAGCTCCATCCCACATATTAGCTCCATTACTATAATCTTTTCCTCCCGTAACAGCATTTATAATAGACCAATTTGCCAATTGCATCTTTCCCGTTCGGTCTTCTAAATCTGTATTTGTAAAGAGTTTTGCTTGAGCACTATTAGCACCGTATGCTGTTTTATTGTTTTGATGAACACTTGCAATTGCTCCCATTTCTTGAGCTAATTCTACGGTAACACCAGACTTGTAAGCAGAACTTTCTCCATAGACTGTAGCTGCCATTTTTTGAAATTGAGAATGCGTTATTGATAATTCTTTTGCATTATTAAATGTTGTCTTAGTTGTTCCATCTTTAGTGGTACTCGTAGATTTACTATCAGCAACATACACTTTATTATCATTTTTACCGTCGCTACCTAAATATTGTCCAAATTTAGTGTAATAATCTCCTAAAGGAGCCCTACCGTCTGGGTCTATGAAACGAATGGGATTATTAAAAACAAAATTATATGGCGACCAACTCGGAAACTCTTCACTCAACGGGTCAGGACTCATCCACATACCGTGAGTATCTCCGATTGGTTGTGCATCAGGATCAGATAAATCAATCTCTAAAAACTCAACAATTTTTTTCTGCTTGGTGTTATATTTTACCGAACCAATCACAACGATAGAATCTTTATCGTGAAATTCCAGATATTTTCCTTTACTCAACGTCGCAACTTTAGGGTAGTATCCATATTTGGCGAAAGGATTTCCGGCTGCGATATTCTTTCGCCTGCGTTCTGCTTCCTCCGGTGTTAGAGAATCTCTTGTTTTCAGAACTTCATCCATATAAGGACGACTCCGTTCTTCCTTCGTGAGTTTTACAGGATTTACCCATTCTTTCTCAACTTTGGGTTTCTCTATTTTTTTCTTGACTTGGGCTTGTGAAAATATCGTTGTTGCCAGTGCAATCAGAAGTAATATTTTTTTCATAATTAAAAGTTTTTTTATGTGAGAATTGGAATCAGATATGTTTTAGGTGCTTCCTTTTTAGGAGTTACCTTTTTATTTTTTTCTTGTAATTGTCGTTTCTGTGCTTCTTTTCTTTTTTGAGCTTCAATTGCTTTGATTCTTTCTAAAATCTCATCACTTCTTTGTTTGTTTTCTGCCTTTTGCAATGAACCGAGCCACTTTTCATACTGTTCAGGAGGCATTTGCGAAAATCCCGAATTGTCTATATGGTCAAACTGCCCGTTTATATTCCTCAACTGGAGACCCAAGTTAGGATAATTCTTAATTTTCTGCAAATCTTCTTTATCGTGTGGATTGATTCCTAAACGGTTGCAGGCTTTTACAAACCGTTCCTGATTAAGGTTGGATTCCCAAAGCACTGCATTGATATTATTGGGATTTAGCTCTTGTGCTTTATCTAAAATTTTCCCGACAAACTCATCATACCCGAACTTGTGAATATATCCGCTTGCCAAATCTACAAAGGTTTGCGACAGCAGTTCTTTCTTAGTCAGATTTTGCATATACAGCTTGTTTTGCAGGGCTTCGGATTTGATATATCCATTATTCAAAACAAAAGAATTAGCAGTAAACATTCCGTTTGTCAGTTCAACGTTCAGCATTTCGCCATCATTGTCCTCAAACCGGATATAAGAATGATTCGGGGACATTACCAATGACGCTTCTGCACCGATTTGCTCTGCCAAAATAAGATATAATAAAGGCATTGAGTGGCATTGTCCTGTGTTGGTTCTCATCAGCTTTGAAACAAACATTTTGGAATAATCTTTTGAACCCCAATAATCATCAAAATCATACTTGATTGCTTTATGAACTACTTTTCCGTTTTGTTTGGTATCACCTGCAAAATATTGGAACAGGGTTAAATTCTTTGAGGTATTGTCTTCATCATCAATTCCTTTTTTACTGATTTGGTTTCGGATGATATTCGTAGCTTTCTGAATATAATTCTGATACGTATTTTGAAAATTCTTATCGTTATTATAAAAAGCATTTTCCACAAAGAAAGTGGCATCAGCAAGTGAATAATCTTCGGGGTTTAACTTTGACAAACTTTGAAAAGCGGAATAATAAGCTGTTGCTCCCTCCTTACCCAATAATGAGGGCAATAAATACGTTTGAGCAAATTCTTGTTCCTGCTGTCGGTAGATCATTTGTCTTTTCTGTTCTTCAACCTGAGTTTTGATATACTGCTGTGTTTCCCGAAGAATAGCATCATTCTGTTTCTGAAGTGCACTTCCGTTATAACTGGAAACGGCAGAATGCATTACGGAATTTCTTATATCTGCACCTGTCATTGTTTTTGGTGGTGTGAATATAGAGGATGGGGTCATACTATAAGGTGTAGGCAAATCAGGGATTTGTGAAAATCCTGAAAGAGAACAGAGCAAAAAAATAAAAGTCAATAGTTTCATATCATTGTGTGGTTTGGCTAAGTTATTAATTTTCAGGGAAAATAAAAAGGGCGTGAATCAACTTACACCCTTCGTTCAGGTTACTGGTATAACCCATCTAAGAAATGAAGCGAAACACACCCGAACGGGTGCATCTCACAGTCATTATTCTTAGATTATTTCAATAGTACCAGTATTTGAACGAAGAAAATGAACTGCTAAACGCAATTATATTTTAAAAATCCTTTTTATTTATCCTTATAATTTTCTTTTTTTGGTATTCCTACAAATGTAAAAAGAAAAAATTAGTTTCCCAATTTTTTAAATATTGAATGAAAATTTGATCTTGCATTTTAGAGAATTATCCTAATATTCTATATTTGCAACCTATTTTATAATTTATATATCATACAATGAAAGAACTAATCGAAAAAATCAACGCAGAATTCGAATCATTTTCTAAAGAAGCAGAACAACAATCAGAAAAAGGAAACAAGGCAGCCGGAACAAGAGCAAGAAAATCAGCTTTGGAATTGAGCAAGCTAATGAAAGAATTCAGAAAAGTTTCTGTAGAAGAAGCTAAAAAATAATTCTTAGTCCCTGCTTGTCAGGGATTTTTTTTAAATGAGAAATTAAATAATCAAAATTTAATTTGGGTTGTCGTGATACTATAAAAAATTCTATATTTGTAAAATAATGGAAATCAAAAATCAAATGTTTCGAGCACAGAAAGGAACTGTGAATTTAGTTAACATTCTGATTTATAAAGATAATTGGTTCGAGATGATGTCAGTCAGAGACCCCTAATAGGTCAAGTCGCTGAAAAGCGACTTTTTTTCGTTTGTAACCTTTTGATACTTAAAATTATACCCGCTCACAAACGGGTTCGAGAAGTTCAAAATAAAATTGTGGGACTTTCGAGGCAATTCTCGATCCGCTACATTGTATATACTGTAAAATTCAAATATTCAAATAGTTACAAAAACAACGGCTATTTCCGGAAATTCCGCATTTTTCAAAGCATATTTTCCTGCTATCTGTGTAAAGCCACTGCCTCATATTTCTCGGAAAGTTACCTAATAATCGCTTCAATGAAATCCATTGGAGAGCATTCTTCACAAAACTGCCGACTGTTCATGCTTCTGAGAGTTATGGCCTCGATTTGTTTTTTTCATATATTTGCTTTCAAGATTTTCGATATGGTATTAGAAGCAGGTTTAAACTGATTAGCTTAAGCCTGGTTTTGAATTTGAAAATTCTAATAATTTTTTCTTTTACAGATATTTAGGGTGAATAGAGTCGGATATGATAAAATTCAAAAAAAATTAAAATCAGGTATGTTTAAAAGTAATAAAAAATGCTTAATTTTAAGAAATATTTTTAACCAGATTCTATCAGATGTAATTTTCTTTTCAATTCCACCCTTAATTTTATGTATTTATGAAAAAAAACTACCTCGCCTTTTTGTGCCTGTTCGGGACATTAGCGGTTTTCGCACAGGATACAAAAACCTTATGGCAAAAAGATATTTCGTCCTCTACGCAGGATTTTTTGTCAGGACTGGCAACTACTATTGATGGTCAGTTTCTTGTTTCCGGCTCATCAATAGCCTCCCCCAACCCCTCCAAAGGAGGGGAGACTTCTTCCCAATCCAATAACGGCTACGACTATCATATTCTCAAACTCGACCAGCAAGGACAAAAGGTTTGGGAAAAATATTTCGGAGGAACAAAACACGATTATCTCGCTGCTTCTGTTGCAACGCAGGAAGGTGGTTTTCTGCTCGCTGGAACTTCGTATTCCAATCAATCGGGAGATAAAACGGAGAACAACATGGGTGCTTCTGATATTTGGCTTGTTCGCTTGAACGAAAACGGCGAAGAACTTTGGCAAAAAACATTGGGAACGAAAAGTAATGACGATGCTTCATCGGTAGTGCAAACGACAGATGAAGGTTTTTTTGTGGCAGGAAACATTAATGAAAACAAAAAACTTTTCGGTTCTAAGGATGTCTTTGTTTCTAAATTGGATAAAACCGGAAAGCTCATTAACACCACAATTTTCGGAAGTAAATCTTTGGACGAAGTTACGGATATGGCTCCGACTTCGGATGGTGGTGCAATTCTCGCAATCTATTCCACTTCCGGAAAGTCCGAAAATTTGAATTATTCGGCAGATAACAATTCTAATGAAAATAATAGTCCTGCTAATCAAAATGGAAAAACGGCATCGGAACTGATTTCTACTACGAAAACATTCATCGGCAAATCCGAAGGCAATTTTGGAAATGGTGATTATTGGATTGTGAAATTGGATAAAAATGCCAGTGTAGAATGGCAAAAAACTTTTGGCGGAAAAGAAGATGACCAACCGAAAACGATTGCTTTTACCGAAAACGGTTATGTGATAGCAGGCGAAAGCCGAAGCCAGCCATCGGGAAATAAAAAGGGAAACATCGAGGAAGGAACTGATATTTGGATTCTTAATTTGGACAAATCGGGTAATGAGATTTGGCAGAAAAGTTACAATTTCGGGAATCGGGATGTTGCGATGAGTTTAGATGTCATTAGAAAAACGAATAAAGATAATTTCAGTGAAGATAAAGGTTTTCTGCTTGGAGGCTATACACAAGCTGAAGGAAAAGTGAAGTCTGATGATGAAACCTTTTGGATGCTTTATATCGACAAAAACGGCAAAGAAGTTTGGCGGAAATATGTGGAAGGCAAGGAAAAAAAGCAAGAAGAACGGCTTGTAAGTGCCATTCTCAGCAGAGACGGAAGTTATGTCTTGGCAGGAACAAGTGCGGAAGAACTCGGCAAAGAGAATTGGAAGATTGTTAAATTACTGGATTCTGATGTGGAAGATTTGATAGACAGCAAAAACATACAAATCTACCCGAACCCCGTGAAAGACTACTGCTATGTGGAAATCGGATTGGACTTCGAGAATGCAGACCTCTATCTGTATGATATGGCGGGAAAAGTTATCCAACAACTGCAAACGAAGAACAAAATCACAAAAATCAACACGGGAAAGCTTCCGCAGGGCATCTATGTGGTTTCTGCCATTACCAGTGAAAATAAAAAATTATCAACTAAAATTGTGAAAGAGTGATGAGAAAGAATTTTCTAATAATATTTTTTTTATGTATCAAAATATTTCCACAAAATAATAATTTTATAAATCCAAAATGAAAAAATTGCTTTTATTCTTTCTTCTTATATCTACATTATCTCTCGCACAAACTGATGCTGTTGACTTTACACCGCCAATTTTCTCCCCGTCTCCGAATGTAATGGAAATGAACCGCTATCTGGAGCAGCCCGTAGACCATTCCACGGGGATACCTTCTATCTCTGTTCCGGTATATACCATTCAGCAGGGAGATATTACAGTTCCCATTTCTTTAGACTATTATGCCGGAGGAATTAAGGTAGAGCAGGAAGCTACAAGTGTAGGATTGGGATGGAGTCTGAATGCAGGAGGTGCTGTTTCAAGGGAAATACGAAGTCTTATAGATGATTTCAAATCTGCACAATATGGCGACTATGGAGGTTTTATGTATCAGAAGTATAAATTAAGGGAATTATTAGCAGGAACGGCTCCTTCCAATTACGAATCGAATTCCATTGAAGCCCAGCATCATAAGGGATTTGATTTTGAAGCAGATCTTTTCTCTTATACCCTTCCGTCAGCGGAAGGGAGGCAATTCCAATTTAATCAGGATGACCGGAAATTTTATGAAAATGAAAAGAGCAATAATAAAATTGAATATTCTGTAAATAATTCCGGAAGTATATATGAGTGGACTATTACCGATCCTAAAGGCATAAAGTATTATTTTGGAGGAAGTTATGTTGAGACAAACTTCAGAGAAGTTATAACTCCAACCTATACTCCACCTATTGGCGATCAGGAACCAACTGGTATTGTTACGTGGTATTTATACAAAATAGTGGCTCTTCGCCATTAATTGTGGAAATGAAATTTTAGGTTTGCATTCATCAGATAGATACAGGAAATAAAATTATCCAGATTTCTAAAACCTCTGGCTCGGAATTTTGAGAGTTGGATTGTGCTG